>RFQS01000190.1 GCA_009924885.1 Pseudomonadota bacterium
AACCCTAACTCTTAAACTTGTTATGGGGTGAGTAATTACTAGTAAACTTAATGGAATTAAATTCTACATGTACATCAACGACCACAATCCAGCTCATTTTCATGTTATATACAATGAATTTGAAGCTAGCATTAATTTTCAAGGGAAAATCTTAGAGGGAAAATTACCGATTAAAACTCACAAAATAGTCCGTCTTTGGGTAAAATTAAATAAAGATAAGCTCATGTTTAACTGGCTAAGAGTTTCACAAGAAAAAGCACCCTTGTGGATTTAAAAAGGAAATAGAAAAGATGAAAACTAACAAAAATTTTTTCAATCAAGTCTTAAATGTCACTGATGCCAAATATCTAGGTGAATATAAGGTGAAATTAGCCTTTAACGATGGCTCGAAAGGCTTCGTCAATCTAGAAAAATTTATACTAAACGCTAAGCCAAATGGCATGTTTAAGCCGCTTCAAGACTTAAAAAATTTCGCTACAGTTAAATATGATAAAGACGCTAGAACCATCACTTGGTTTAATGAAGCTGATCTCGCTCCAGAGTACTTAAGAGAAATACTCCAGCCTCTAGATAATTAAAATTTCATTCAAGAAAGAAAAAACATAGCCGAGTATTAAAGAAAGTGTACTGAATAGGAGTTCCGTATGCTTAGCTGCTTCGTGAGGTCGTGTGAGTTTTCATATTATTACCATAAGTAAGGCTGGCTCTAAGTTATCTGTAGATAGAGGTTTATTAATCTGCTCATCGAAAGATAGTGAAGATAAATTCATAGTTCTAAAAGACGTAAGAGCGGTTATCTGCCTCACTCCTAAACTCTTATTTACAGGAGAGACCATCTCTAGGATTATAGAAAATGAAGGGATTATTCTTCACTGTAATGAAAATTATCAGCTAGTCGGTCTTAGTGCTGCTGAGGATAAGGTTATTCGCGGTGAGTTATTTCATAACCAAATCTCTAAAAACACAGAATTTCAGGATCTATTATGGGAGAAGATTTTAAGAGGTAAAATATCTAATCAATTTAAAACACTGGAAAGAGTAAGCCCAAAACATCAGCTATGGCATTTACTTGAAGGAGAAAAACTTGATGAAAGTAACTCTGCAAGATGGTATTGGGAGCATTATTTTACGGGGCTAGGGCATCCTGAATTAATTCGTGAAAAGAAAAATGCCGAACACTTTATTAATAAAGCTCTTAACTATGGTTATGGTATTATTCGAGGTCTAATTCATCGTTCTAGCTTAATTTATGGCTTATGCCCAAACCTAGGATTCCATCACAAATCTAGATACAGAGCAACACCTTTAATTTATGATCTCATGGAGGTCTTCAGACCTTTTGTTGATCTCATCTTTATTCATTTCATACAGAATGAACTTAAAAGCACAAAGGAAGAGATACTGTGGCAGCGTTGGATTCAAAGATTCATGAATAGCCTAAGAGAAATGCGAGTCGAAGATGAACAAAAAAAGAATTATAAACTCATGGATGCTCTAGATATTTACGTAAGGCAGTTTGCTAAATGCTTTGAGGATGAATATTTTAAATACCTAAAGTTAAATCCCTTATGGATACCAGATGTAAATAAACACTATTACTTAAAAGATGAGGAGTAAATTTAGAATGGGTTGGCTGATGGTAGCTTTTGATCTACCAGTAGTAGAAGACGAAGATAGAAAAAAGGCGAGTAGATTTCGCAATGATCTTCTTGATATGGGTTTTACGATGATGCAGGAGTCTATCTATATCAGAAACTGTATTAGCATTGAAAAATATAAATTAGAGATGCACAGGGTGAAAAATCTTGCACCAAGTAAAGGAAATATTACAGCTTTTTATATGACAGATAAACAGTGGGAAAATTCTATAAATATCGCTCTTTATGAGCCAGCTCCACTGGGGAACAGAAAGTATAAAGCAGGACAAAAAAATCCTGCTCAATTAACTTTTTGGTAATTTATTTAAGTTTCAGATGAATTCCACCGTGCATTGCAGAGGGTTTAACTATCTGAGATCAGTTATGACAATGTTCTAGAAGTAGTTTGATACAGTTTTTTATTATAGCACTCTTACTTTTATCCGATTATATCAAACTGCTTCTAGAGGTGGTGTCAAAACTCTAGTAGTCATTGCTCCTGCTATATCTGAATTATATCAAACTGCTTCTAGAGGTGGTGTCAAAACGGAGTGAATACCCATGTTTTAGAATAATCAATTATATCAAACTGCTTCTAGAGGTGGTGTCAAAACTTGTATTCTTTCATTATTTTAAGCTGCTCTATTATATCAAACTGCTTCTAGAGGTGGTGTCAAAACTAATAGTATATAGATCATCACTATTTTCTAATTATATCAAACTGCTTCTAGAGGTGGTGTCAAAACGTATCCCGATTCTGGATTGGACTTAACATGATTATATCAAACTGCTTCTAGAGGTGGTGTCAAAACAGTAGCTAAAATGCGTGGTGAAATTCAAGAATTATATCAAACTGCTTCTAGAGGTGGTGTCAAAACTATTCCATCCGATACCTTCTGTAAAGTATTATTATATCAAACTGCTTCTAGAGGTGGTGTCAAAACTAACATGACTGTATGCTCTGCCAATAAAGTATTATATCAAACTGCTTCTAGAGGTGGTGTCAAAACCGGGCAAGCACGTCCATAGAGCAAGATTTGATTATATCAAACTGCTTCTAGAGGTGGTGTCAAAACGCAGGGCGATGACATTATTTCCATTTGGGAATTATATCAAACTGCTTCTAGAGGTGGTGTCAAAACCGACTAAGAGCTAATAGGGCAGTTTCTCTGATTATATCAAACTGCTTCTAGAGGTGGTGTCAAAACGTCTCTCGTTGTTTTTAATAACTTGTCGATATTATATCAAACTGCTTCTAGAGGTGGTGTCAAAACTATGGACTGAAAGGAGGGTTTCAATTCAAAATTATATCAAACTGCTTCTAGAGGTGGTGTCAAAACTATCGGTATGCTGCATGGGTACTACCTATTATTATATCAAACTGCTTCTAGAGGTGGTGTCAAAACCTGGTAAGTTAGTCCATAGTGCCAAGTTAGATTATATCAAACTGCTTCTAGAGGTGGTGTCAAAACGTATCGTTACTGCGATAAACTACATAAGTCATTATATCAAACTGCTTCTAGAGGTGGTGTCAAAACAACTACAATTGAGTTTTTTAGCAAGCCGCTATTATATCAAACTGCTTCTAGAGGTGGTGTCAAAACATACGGTGTTAGCCTATAAGTTTCTAGCCCATTATATCAAACTGCTTCTAGAGGTGGTGTCAAAACTATCATCGAAACCAGTCCATCCATTGCTGAATTATATCAAACTGCTTCTAGAGGTGGTGTCAAAACACGATGAAGACGTAGGGCTTGTAGCATTTAATTATATCAAACTGCTTCTAGAGGTGGTGTCAAAACAGCGTTAGAAGGGGTAAAAGGAGACATTATATTATATCAAACTGCTTCTAGAGGTGGTGTCAAAACTCACAATCAAAGCCCATCCAGCCATTGCTGATTATATCAAACTGCTTCTAGAGGTGGTGTCAAAACCTTAGGTCAAAAGGTTAACAGTACATAATAATTATATCAAACTGCTTCTAGAGGTGGTGTCAAAACGTGAATCACATCGTACAACAAATCACAATCATTATATCAAACTGCTTCTAGAGGTGGTGTCAAAACAGCTGGCACTGCTTCCACGCCTTCTATATTATTATATCAAACTGCTTCTAGAGGTGGTGTCAAAACGAGGACTGGGCTACAAGACAGACAGCTAATATTATATCAAACTGCTTCTAGAGGTGGTGTCAAAACAACTAATTCATTGTTATCGATTATTTTCAAATTATATCAAACTGCTTCTAGAGGTGGTGTCAAAACTTCTAGCCATGCGGCTGAGAGCTAGTAGGGATTATATCAAACTGCTTCTAGAGGTGGTGTCAAAACTAGTTCTTTTCTTTTCATTTGTTTTTATTATATCAAACTGCTTCTAGAGGTGGTGTCAAAACTTTTCTTGCTTTTTAACCTGCTTAATAATTATTATATCAAACTGCTTCTAGAGGTGGTGTC
>RFQS01000020.1 GCA_009924885.1 Pseudomonadota bacterium
GGGCGTGTAGCCAAACGAACAAGTTCAAGGCTGAGGAGGACGAATGACCGCAGTGTATCAAGCATACACGAGGATCATGAGGACGACGAAAACGCAGAAATTGGAGTTTCGCTACACGCCCCTTAGGCTAAGTTTTTAACAAGGTCAAGCCTGCGGCTCACTATATCCCAATCAACAATTTTCGTAAAAGCTTCAAGATATTTAGCTTTTCCTTCTTTCTTAAAATCAGCTACGTAAGCATGTTCGTAAACATCTAGAGCTAATATTGGAACTATAAAATTAGGGAAATTAGCAGAGTGGTCTTGCAGAGCGTAATTGAAAATTTTACCGTTAAGTAGATTAAGACCAGTTACTGACCAGCCTTCTACTTTCATCGCTAGTTCAGTTAAATTCTTCATGTAGGCATCGAAGGACCCAAAGGTTTTATCAATAGCTCTATTCAGGCTAGAGCTGCGTTTAGATTCTTCTGTACTCATGTTTGTAAAATAAATATCATGTAAAGCCATGCCATTAAGAGAGAAAGCTAAATGCTTCATTCCAAATTCTGTAACATTCCCTACTGCCATCTCGGCTTCGGCTTGATTTACATTTTTAACGTAATTAGAATATAGTCCTAGATGGTTTTTTATAATTTCTGGACTTAAGCCGAGTTTATCGTTTTTAGTCAGGTATTCAAAGTTTTTTTCTTGATATTGACCATCTTTATAAATAGGATAAAGTTCGTTTATATTAAACTTCGCCCCTTTAGAGCAAGCACCCAGCACATTACTAAGCCCAAGACCCAAGCCCGTGAAAGCGGCCGCGTTAAGAAAATTTCTACGATTCATTTCTACCATAGTAATAATTATAGAGCTAAGTCTTAATAGCTCGCTGAAAAACGCTAATTAAGAAGCCGCTGAAGGGCAGTTCCTAAAACTCAATAACCGCCGCACCCCAAGTCATTCCAGCACCGAAACCAGCCATGGCGATAGTTTGTTTTTTACCATTTTTAACGATACGTCCTTCTTCTATGGCTTCATGAAAAGCAATAGGAATGCTAGCAGAGCTGGTGTTTCCATATTTTTCTATATTACAGATAAATTTTTCCATTGGTAGATTAAAGCGTTTAGCAGCACTTTCAAGAATTCTGTAATTAGCTTGATGCGGCACTACCCAGTCTATAGTAGATGGGTTGATATTAGCTTTAGCGCAAGCTTGTTCTATTGACTCTGGGAGAGCTTTTACGGCGAACTGATAGACGGCTTGACCATTCATGCTGACCATTTCTGGTTTAGTGTCAATGTCTTCAGCTTTCACTGGGTAATGCGAACGAGTATTTTTTAGATAAAGAGCCTGATCCTTATCTGCTTTAGCGTTTAGGTAGAAACCTTTAAATGATGCATCAGCTTCTGGTACAGCAGTTAAGAGTACTGCTCCAGCGCCATCTCCGAAAATCACAGCGGTTCTTCTGTCTGACCAGTCCACGTACCTAGACATTAGATCTACAGAAAGAACTAAAACGTTTTTATATTGGCCGCTTTTAATAAAGGTATCGGCGATGTTTAGCGCGTAGATAAAGCCTGTGCAAGCTGCTGAGATATCAAATCCTGCACAGGATTCTATTCCAAGTAATGGTTGCACCATACATGCTGTAGATGGGAAAAGATTATCGCTAGTGGCTGTAGAGCAGATGATTAAATCTATATCGCTAGGCTTAATATCGAATTCGGGGTTTAATTTTTTAGCCTGTTCAAAACAAGATTCAGCTGCGGCCGCAGCTAAGGTCGTCGAGTTTTCACCGATAGATTCATCGGCGACACGACGTTCTTTTATTCCAGTGCGTTGAGTTATCCAATCATCGGAAGTATCCATCAGTGATTCTAAATCAAAGTTAGTTACTACCTTCTTTGGTAGAGCCTTTCCAAAGGCCAATATTTTTGATCCAATATTCATAATAAGTTTACTGAATATAAATATACCAACAAACTGACATCTTTGTCATAAAAAACTGATAATTGTGTCATATTTTTATACTCCCCAAAGAAATAACTTGATGATACACTGTTTTTAAGGTACTTTTTGAACTCAGAGTGTTTATCAATGGAAAAGCAAAAGCAGAAAAAAGAAAAGACTGAAGAAATTCACAAGCTTCTAGCTGATTATGCCAAAACTAAAGACAAGAAGGTTAGGGACAAGCTTGTCAATATTAACTTTATTCTTGTCAAAAAGATCGCCCATGGTCTCGCTCGAAGAAGCACTGACCCTGTGGATGATTTGATACAGATAGGCTCTATCGGTCTTATTAAGGCTATAGATTATTTCAATCCAGACGCTGGAGCAAGGTTTACCACTTACGCTACTCACCTTATTACTGGTGAGATTCGTCATTATCTTCGTGATAAAACTTCGATGATTAGAGCTCCAAGAGAACTTCAGGAATTAAGTTTTAGGATTAATAAGGTAGTACAAAAGTTAAGAGCTGAATTCGGTAGAGATCCGACTGATTTAGAAATCGCAAGTGTGCTCACTGACGTTAAAGAGACGAAGATAAAAGAAGCTTATGAAGTAGATAGAAGGAAGACTTTAGTGTCTTTAGATCAGACTATAAGCCCAAACCCTTCTGAGAATGACACTTCTCTGGTTGATACCTTAGCTGATATGCGTGAATATCGCAGAAATGATGTCCGTGAGGACTTTATGACAGTTAAGGAAATGATTACCAAACTGAAAGAGCCTTTAGCCGAAATTATAGATTTAATATATTTCCAAGACACGCCGCAGTCTGATGTCGCTAATATTCTAGGTATCTCTCAGATGCAGGTTTCTAGAAGATTAAAAAAGGCTACAGCTGCTCTGCAAGAGTTATTTAATGGTTCTATGAACCCAGAGATGTTAGCTGATACGACTATAATTCCAGAGGAAAGAAAAGCTGCGGCTCAAGTGGTTACTACTGCAAATAGTCCTTTAAATACTACTATTACGGGTAATCGCAGTTCCGCTGGTAGAAAGGTTTCTAGGTCTAGTTTAGGAGCTAAATTAAGAGCTAAGAGTCAGCCTAGTCAAGAATAGGGTGCTATTTATATATGTCTATTGATAATGCAGTTAAAGAGAATAATGCAGAGAGTTTACTCTCTGATATAGCTATCACAGCTGAGCTTGCAGATTATAGTCCTGTTAAAGGCTGTATGGTTATTAGACCTTACGGTTATGCTATCTGGGAAAATATTCAGAGAATACTGGATAAGATGATTAAAGATACTGGCCACGAGAATGCTTATTTTCCCTTACTGGTTCCAGAAAGTTTTTTACAGAAAGAAGCTGAACACGTAGAAGGCTTCGCGCCAGAGTGTGCTGTCGTAACTCATGCTGGTGGAAAAGAGCTTTCTGAAAGATACGTTATTAGACCAACTTCAGAGACCATTATTAATCATATGTTCTCTAAGTGGATTAATTCTTATAGGAAACTGAATCAGTGGGCGAATGTTATGCGTTGGGAGATGCGCACGCGTTTATTTTTAAGAACTTCAGAATTTTTATGGCAAGAAGGTCATACTTGTCATGCGACTCATGAAGAGTCTAAAGAAGAAGTTATTAAGATGATTCATGTTTATGAAGATCTTTTACATAATTATTTAGCTCTACCAATACATATAGGTGAAAAGACTGAGTCGGAGAGGTTTGCTGGAGCTGTTTCTACATTTTCGATAGAGGCTTTAATGCGTGATGGTAAGGCTTTACAGGCTGGAACTTCGCATGATTTAGGTCAGAATTTTGCTAAAGCCTTTGACACTACTTTTACAGATTCAGAGAATAAATTAGTACATGTCTGGCAGACTTCTTGGGGAGTGAGTACTAGGCTTATCGGTGCTGTGATTATGGGTCACCATGATGAAGTTGGGCTGATATTACCTCCGAAAATAGCTCCTTATCAGGTGGTTATAATCCCTATTCTGAAAAAAAATCTTGATAATACTAAAGTACTTAATCAAGCTAAATTATTCCATAAGGAGCTCACTGATTTAGGTTTAAGAGTGAAGCTGGATGATAGAGAACAGATTAGCCAAGGGATTAAATTTAATGAATATGAACAGAAGGGTGTGCCTCTAAGATTAGTAATCGGTGAGCGTGATTTAGAGAATGGCTGTGTGGAACTCCATCGCCGTGATATTCGTAGTAAAGAGAAGGATATTCAGATAGCAGGTCTAATAGAAAGAATAGTTAGGCTTTTAGATGAAATCCAGTCTGGGCTTTTCACTCGTGCATTAGAATACAGAAAAGAGAATACGAAAATAGTAAAAAATATCGCTGAATTAGATTCAGTTTTAGATTCTAAATCATTAGGCTTTGCTAGAGCGATGTGGAATGGTGATGTAGAGCTAGAGAGAATTTTAAAAGAAAAATTCAGCGCAAGTATTCGCTGTATGCCACTCAGACCAGAGCTGCCAAGTGATCATCCTTGTATTATTTCAGGTACAGTTTCTCCCCAGAATCGTGAGATACTTATAGCTAAGGCGTATTAAAAGTGAGACTGCTCGCAAACGTATAAGGTAAATAAGGTTTATGCAGAAGCCAGATCCAGAAGAATTAAGAGAGTGGCAGGTTAGCGCAGAGCAGCGTCGGGCTATATTGCCGTCACAGTTTGGGATTCGCGGGCATTATGTGCAGTTAATTTGCGGGCATTGTCAGGGTGATTTTACCCGAAAGATGCTGCCGCAGCGAAATGATCCAGTTTATGTCTGCCCTAAATGTAATTCTCGAAATTATGTGCCGATACAGTGGTGAAGAGGCTTATGTACCGCATATCATTTTAGGCTATCGCTAATAAGTGAGCCTTGTTAAGCTATCGCTAGAAGGTAAACTTCGTAAATTTCACCATCTATAAGCATGGTGCGGGGAGCACCTTTACGGTTTTTCTTTTTCTTGTCTATAATCTTCATTAATTTAGCACCAGAAAGTGCTGAATTTGCTTTATCTTGTGCGGCTTGAGCTTGGGCTAAATTGGATTTTTGTTGCTCAAGTGAAAACTCTGCTCCACCTTTATTCTGGAAAGCACCATTATTACCAGGACCTATATTTGGTCCTTGCCCGCCAATTGAAGGTAATCCACCTAAACCCATATATACTATATCTAGACTAACAGTTAAGAATCAGTTAAGGATGTTTAACTTTCTTATTTATTTTAAAGGATATAGGTCAAATGACCGAAGTCCTTTTTATTTCAGCTAAACATCTAATACCGCAAGCCCAGCATATTCTTCGATAAATTTCTTACGTGGTGGAACTATGTCCCCCATTAACACATCAAAGATTCTGCTAGCTTCTTCAGCATCTTCAACTAAAACCTTTTTAAGAATCCTAGTCTCAGGGTTCATAGTAGTCTCCCAGAGCTGATCTGGCATCATTTCACCTAGACCTTTAAATCGCTGTATGCCAGGTTTACCACCTAATTCAGCTAAAGCAAGCTCTAACTCAGCATCATTGTAAGCATATCTAACCTTGTTTTTATACTCCACTTTATAGAGCGGTGGTTGAGCGACATAGATATTACCATTGTCGACTAATTGTCTTGAATATCTAAAGAAGAAGGTCAGTAAGAGAGTTCTAATATGCGCGCCATCAACGTCCGCATCGGTCATTATTATAATTCGCTTGTAGCGAAGTTTTTTAAGATCAAGATTCGTACCATCAATTTTTAAAACAGCTTCTGATTTTTTACCATCGATTTCTTCTTCTGAAGGAACTAATCCTATCGCTTGAATCATCGCTTGGATTTCATTATTATCATAAAGCTTATCTATAGTAGCTCTTTCGACGTTTAGAATCTTACCTCTAAGTGGCAGTATGGCTTGATAATTCCTGTCTCTACCCTGCTTCGCTGAACCACCCGCAGAATCACCCTCTACTAGATATATTTCACATAAATCACCATCAGTATTAGAGCAGTCAGATAGCTTTCCTGGAATACCAGTGCTGCCCTCTAGAGCAGACTGTCTTCTTACAGCATTTCTAGCTTTCTTTGCAGCTTCTCTTGCCTTGCGAGCCATTAAAGACTTATTTACTATCGCTTTAGCATCTTTAGGGTTCTTATCGAACCAGTCTTCTAGTGCGTCTCCAAGTACAGTCTGAACAGCTGATACCACTTCGTTATTTAATAGCTTAACTTTAGTTTGAGACTCAAATTGAGGATCCCTTACTTTAACCGAGATAATGGCAGTGATGCCTTCACGAATATCATCACCAGTAAGATTTTCCTCTTTCTCTTTGATCATCGATACCTTACGTGCATAGTCGTTAAGGACTCTTGTCATAACATTCTTAAAGCCAGTCATGTGAGTACCACCATCTGGGTTGTTTATGTTATTTGCAAAAGTTAAAATAGTTTCGTGATAACTATCCGTGTACTGAAGAGCGACTTCCACCTCTACTTCGTTAGCAGAAGCATGGCAGTCAAAAATTTCCTTATGAAGCGGATGCTTAGGCTCATTTAAATACTTAACATAGCTAATCAGTCCTTCAGGATTATGATATACCTGTAATCTTCTCTCGTCATCTTCAGCTAGTCTTAGATCTGTAAATGTGATTCTCAGTCCTTTATTAAGGAAAGTCATTTCTCTAAAGGTTTTCGCTAAAGTTTCTCTATTAAACTCTGGAGTAAAGCTAAGACCACTAGAATTAGTTTCGATAAAAATATCTTTATCTGGCCAGAATCTAACTTTAGTACCTCTTTTATCAGTGGTTCCAGTGACTTTTATTGGCTCAACCGGATCACCAACTTTAAGACCATTTTCAGATCTGCCTCTAAATTCAACAAAATTAATAACACCATTACGATAAACTTCAACTTGAAGCTTTTCTGAGACAGCGTTTACGCAACTCGCTCCAACACCATGTAAGCCACCTGAAACTTTATAACTAGAATTTTCACCACCGAATTTACCACCAGCGTGAAGTACCGTGAAAACGGTTTCTACACCAGAGAGACCAGTCTTAGCGACTATGTCGGTAGGAATACCTCTACCGTTATCTTCTACTGATAGTGAACCATCAGGGTAAACAAAAACTTCTATAGTATCGCAGTAGCCAGCTAAAGCTTCATCTACAGAGTTGTTAACTATTTCATATACGCAGTGATGTAATGCTTTATGGTCGGTACCACCGATGTACATCCCTGGGCGTTTTCGAACGGCTTCTAGCCCTTCTAAAACTTCAATATTCTGAGCAGAATAATTATTCTTTGTATCTGGAGCTGTCATTACCACGGTGTTTTATAATTCTAGCATTTTTCATTGAATTCTTAAGGATCTGCCGAAAAATGCTGAAATTAAGAGATAAAAGTTTTTAGCGAATCCTGCCATAGCGGATTGTTATAAGATCATCGCCATAAACTAAGCTAATTGAGCTGGTATCAGCACTGAAAGCTTCTGCTTCGCTAGGATCTATAAATACAGAGGCGTTACCACTATCACTCACAAAGCTATAGGTTTTTCCACCTAAGGCTTCGACTTTAACAGCGAAGGATATCCGATAGCCAACATTAAATCTAGAGCTAAGTTCTACTCTGACTTCTTTGCCTTGAAGGCGATTTAAAAAATGAGTGAGTTCCGTCTTTTCTTCAGGACTTAACATGCAGGTTGTAGTTGGCGACTGTCTGATTGAGCAGGTTTTAACTGCTGAGCGGCTCTTTTTTTAGTCATAGCTGAGCGTTTTCTTTCAATAAGATTATGGCTAACTCTTTTTAGATCATAAGTCCAACCTATCAAAGATAGGCTGTAGATAAGCCATTTACTAGGATCGTATTGATAAAATCTCACACCATTTCTGTAATCAGAAGGGAATTCATGGTGGAAGTTATGATAACCTTCTCCAAAAGTTAGTAATGCTGTAAACCAGTTATCTCTTGCACTGTGAGTGTCAGAATAAGTCTGTTTTCCGATGCAATGTGATACAGAATTAATGAGGAAAGTCGCATGGTGATTAACTACTGATCTAAATACACCAGCAACAAAGAAACCACCAAAAATATCACCCCAAGCAAAATGTGCGATTAATGTAGGTAAAATAAATCCAGACAAGACTGCGATGTATCCCCAGTATTTATCTTGGAAAACAACCAATTTATCTTGATAAAGATCAGCTGGTTTAATATCCTTAACTTGATCATCAAATTTATAAAATAACCAAGTAATATGAGCCCACATAAATCCTCTACTGATACTGTAAGGATCTTTATCTTTGTGGTCAACGAATTGATGATGAACTCTGTGGTCTAGTGACCATAAAAGAGCAGAACTCTGAAGAGCCCCAGCCCCGAAAAATAAGAAGAATATACTAACAATCGGATTCGCTTTATAAGTTCTGTGTGAAAATAATCGATGATAGCCAGCGGTAATGCTGATTTCTATTAGTGAAGTTAAGACTACGAATAAGACTACAGTCTCCCAGTTAAACCATCCCTTGTAAAACCAATAGGTGACAGCTAAAGCTGAAATGATAGGACTGATTATTAGATAAATGGTATTACCCCAATTTATCTTTTCTCTTGAAACTCGATTTGTCATACTTATAAGAACATTATCTCATAAAAAAAATAAGCTAAGCTTAAAATGTTTAATTTTAGCTGCTATCATATTTTCAGTAATTGTTGACAGGCTTTTAGCTCTTGTTGATAGAGGATATTCTTGTGCGAGTTGCGTTTACGGGAGGAGGCACTGGAGGACATATTTATCCATGTCTTGCTGTTGCTGAGCTATTTGAAGATGAAAGTAATCGAGCTGGGGCTGAAAAAAACTTTCTTTACTATATTGGTGGCGAAGGAAAGCTTGAGCAGGAGCTGTGTCTAAGGAAAGAATATATCCAGTTTCTTCCTATTAATGCTCCAAAGCTGCCATCTCGAAATAATTCTTTTAAGGAAAATTTAGACTGGTTTGGTGTTTTTTTTAAAGCTTATAAATGTTCTGTGAACTACCTGAGAGAAAATAAAATTGACGTAGTTATGGGTACTGGTGGTTACGTGGCAGCGCCAGTGTTTCTTGCCTGTGTGACAACGAGAACCAAGTTCTTAATTCATAATCTTGATAGTAATTTTGGATTGGTAAACAACTTATTTAAAATATTTGCGAGTCGTGTAAGCTTGGGCTTTCCGATAAATATAAATATAAATTTTAATGATAAATATCGTTACACGGGTAATCCAGTTTCGCAGGACTTTATTAATATTTATAGGGATGGCGAAAATGCAGAAATTGGAGATTCGGAAGCCAATGATGGGGCTAACTTGAGGATGTTAGTAACAGGTGGCAGTCAGGGCTCTCAGTTTGTGAATGACAGTATTGGTGCTCTACTTAAAGATTTTGAAGATTTTAATCACAGACTGGCTCTTGAAGGTAAAAGAATATCTATTATTCACATTACAGGCTCTAAGCTTTTTGACGAACATGTAAGTAAATATTTAAATGGCGATCCGAATAAATACTCTAACTATAAGGTTTTAAGTTATACCCATGAGATGGCAAATATTTCTAAAACCGTTGATATAGCTATTTGCAGGGCTGGTGCTATGACTTGTGCTGAAATGGCGGTGTCGCTGATAGTACCAATATTAATTCCTTTACCTTGGGCTGCCCATGATCATCAGACTAAAAATGCAGAGGCTTTAGTTAAGGCTGATTGCGGTTTTATGATTCGCCAAGATGCCTTACCTGATGAGGGCGCTGCACAAAGTATAGAAAGTGGGGCTTTGGATCGCTCTCAGCAAAGGGAGATTGCTGATTTAATTTTTGATCTAGCTAAGAGTCCTGAGAAAATATCAGCAATGAAGAAAAAATTACATCTATTTGCAAAACCTGAAAGTAGTAGAGAGATTTTCACCTTGCTGGGCAATCTTTAAGAACCACTTCTGTAATGGATTGGTAGTGATTTATTGCAAACTGTCTATTAAATTTACAATTTCTGCATATACCGCAGGGTACTCATCTTTAAAGCCTTTATAGAAAATAAAAACTTGTGGTACTGAAATCGATTTAGATGCTGAATCAGTTACGGGGAGATACTCTTGTAAGCTGTGGACGTAATAAATATCGCCGCGTTTATTAAAACTTTCTTTCCAAGGGAAGGTGTTTTTAAATTTTAAAATCTTTAATTGGTCATGAATTTTATTCACGGCCGCAACTTGATTCTTATCAAGGCTGATTATTTTAGAAGAAAAACTCGTAAACCTAGGATTATTTTTTCCTGGATCATGAAGGACAGTGATGTTTACAAAAGGCTGATCATAAAAGCGAAATTCGAGAATTCTATCTTTATCAAATTCACGGAAGTCAATTTTGAACAGCATATTCATCTGTCCATTTTTAAGTTCGATGGACTTATTCTTTTTAGCAGAAATTAGATCAGCTTGAACCGATGTCTGCATAAGGATTAAAGCTGAAAGAATGTAAAGTAATCGATGGAACATTATTAGCTCACTTTCTTGGCTACTGGTAAACCTCTAATTTCTTGTCGAGGTCTTGCGATACCTAGCATTTGAGCTGGTATGTCTTGGGTTACCACGGAACCTGCTGCTACAGAGGCTCCTTCGTGTATGGTTATCGGAGCTACTAGGACGGAGTTCGCTCCAGTACTAGCTCCTTGGCAGATGACAGTGGTAGATTTTTCACCAGTAAAGGAATTATAGTTAGCTGTAATTGTACCCGCTCCTATATTTACATTAGACTTAATCTGAGCATCACCAAGATAGCTTAAGTGAGCTGCTGAAGAGGCTTCACCCATGGTGCTATTTTTTACTTCAACAAAACATCCTACGCGTGCTTTATTGTAGACGTCGCTGCCATCTCTAATGTGTGCAAAAGGACCGATATTGCAGTGTTCACCAATGGAGCTTCTGTTGATGTGAGACTGAATTACTGTGCTGTGAGAGCCTATTTCAGCTGGTCCGAATATCGAAGTATTAGGACCAATGGAGCAGTTTGAGCCTATCGTGACACGACGATGTATATAAGTGCCAGGGTATATAACGGTGTCTGGACCAATATCTACTTCTGGACTAATGACTGTACTGTTAGTATCTATAATTGTTACACCTGCATCCATGAGAGCTTCTAGGGCTTCTTGATTTTTCAATCTTGAAACTGCTGCTAGGTCAGTGCGACTATTAATGCCTAAAGCTTCATTAGGATTCTGTAAAATGAAATTGCCGATGCTAAGACCTTGACTGTAAGCCCAAGCCACTAAATCAGTTAAATAAAATTCCTCTTGGGCATTATTGCTTTTAAGTTTACTTAAGCCTTCTTTGATAAATTGCCACCCGAAACAGTAGACACCGGCATTAACCTCTTTGATCGTTTTTTCTGCTTCGGAACAATCTTTATCTTCTTTGATGCCAATTATCGTATTGTTTCTTCTTACTATGCGTCCGTAGCCATCGGCACAGTTTACCTGACTTGTTAGTAGAGTCATCTGATGTTCTCTCTGTTCATGATAATTAAGCATGTCATTTAGCGTCTCTGAACGGATTAGGGGGGAGTCGCCATTTACTACTAAAACAGTTCCTTCAAAATCATCAAGCTCATCTTGAACACACATAAGTGCATGGCCTGTACCCATTTGTACGGTTTGATCTACAACCGTAACTGGATATGCATGTAAAAAACTTCTTACTTTTTCAGCTTGGTGACCGCAGACCACTATGATTTCATCTTGGTCGACTTCGGCAAGTGAGTCTAAAACCCAAGCTAAGATCGGCTTGTCGAATATTCGGTGTAAGACTTTAGCATTGTTAGATTTTAGTCTAGAGCCTTTGCCTGCTGCAAGTACGACGGATTTGATCATGGTCTTATAATAGCAAAAAAATATTTAATGACGAGTTTATTCATCTGAATTAGCTTTCCTCGCATAATGTCCATTTTTTTTATCAAAAAAAACATCGACTAAAGGATGATTGATAGTAAAATCACCTTCTGTTTGAAGCATGAAATCTTCAGGTACGTAAAGCATTAAATCCGTATCATGAACTAAAACATAGTACCAGGGCTTGTTTACAAAACTCTTATCAAATTTAGTTGTATCTAAGTCGGCATTGCTTAGAAAGTACATATCAAAGTCGACAACTAATCCATAATAATTTTCTTCTTGGTGTTTAAGTATTTGACCTTTATTGAAGCGGTTCTTTGGAAACTCATTGAGATTTATGGATAGGTAAAATCTTGGAATCTCGACATTGAAGCTATTGCCTTCTTGGTCGATAAAGCCGTAACTACCTTCCATCGTTCCAAAATTAGTTTTAAGGTTTGAAAAACTAAAATACACATGGGTCTCTCCAGGAGCGATAGTAGGTTTCTTTCCTACGACGCCTTCTCCAGAAACTTCAGACTTATCCGAATCAGAATCAATAATAAGCCAGTATCTATTTAGCAATTGAACTTCCACTGGACTTTTATTTTGGATTTCAATTTTATAACAAAAAAGAAAATTATTATTAGCTGGAACAGAATAATCGTCTAGATAAATAGAGGCTGCTTTAACTTCGATGTCGGAGCTAGTGGCTATACTAGGCATTGGAACACAAATGAGATATCCTTATCTCTATACTAAGAACTATAACTTAAATTAATGAATGTATTATACCAATTTTCAAAAAAAAGAATATGACTCTTATCTAGAATGTTTGCAATTGCCTCAAACAACTAATTTGAAGGGTGCTAAAAATATTTATATTGATTTGGACACATTGTTGTTTTCAAGTAATCTGAAGTTGAATCAAAGTAATCATCCTTATCCAATTCAGGATTTAATGTTTAAAGTAAATGAGTTACTAAAAATTTTAAGTGAGATAGATGCTCAGGCGAATAAAGAAAAACAGCATAGGATTTTGCGAATTAATTTAGTAGATATTAAATCCACTGTGGATGAGGATTTATTTTATTGGTCCTATTACAGTCATAAATATACTGCTTCTAAAGGTGCTGATATTAAAGCATTGGATGAATGGCATAAATTTGAAGATAAATTAGATGTAGATAAGTTAGCAGAGTTTAAGGCACGTCGTGAAATCAATCTGTCTCTTTATCTACATATTATTAAAAATCATATGTATTTTAATCGTATTATTTTCGCAAGTAATCGTCAGTACAATCCATTGATTGAAGAATTTGGCTTTGATGTAGCAGAGGAGATTTATTTAAATAAAGTTATTAAAGATCATCATGCACAGAACATTTGTTCAATATCACCTTCTTGTTTAACTAGTGCTTTGTTTTTTTTAACTAAGGACATTATCTCTGACTATAAACTTAAAAACCTTAAGGCAAGCATAATGTCTAACTCAAGGAAACTTAATTCAGAAATTCAGTTAGATCTTAAATCAATGCTGCATCACTTAGATATTACTGAAACAGATTCAAGTAATTCTGATTTTATAATTTTAATTAATGACTTGGATCTCTTAACGCATATACCAGAGTTTGAGCAGAATAAACCACTCTTTGTTGTTGATCTAAGTGTTTCCGAATCTCCTAATTTTAGTTATATGCTTTTAAAGAATAATAATTTTTCTGAAGTCTTTGCTTACGCGAAGAAGAGGCATAAAGAACCCGATCACTCTGCTATTATTAGAGCCTTGAGTGCGGGGTTATTATCTTTCGCCAGAGGCTCTCGATTTGTTGATCAAATAGCCATAAATTATATGGATGATTATTTCAGCCCATTATCTATGGCCCTTAATCAGCCTTTGAAATCCTTCGTGAATCCGATTAGTATTCTCGCTCAAAAATTAGAAGATCATAATGTTAAGCAGCAAGATTCGTAATTTATTCCAAATAGCTATTGATAAGGCTATTTTAGTATCTGATTTGGGTGAGCTGAAAAGCTTCTCTGGTTATATAGATGTGGAGAGATGCAAGAACCCTGATCATGGCGATATTGCTGTGAATATAGCTTTGAAACTGTCTCGTGAAGCTAAACTTGCACCCGTGAAAATTGCTCAAAATATAGTAAAACATTTAGATGTTGTTGCTATTGGTGATATCTCTATAGCTGGTCCAGGGTTTATTAATATTCGTTTGAACTGGGATTTCTTGGAATCTGCTCTAGTAGAGATTCACCAAGAGAAAGATAATTATGGGCGTTTATCTAAAGAAGCTCGGGCTGATATGGAGCCGCATTGTTTCCTTGTAGAGTATGTTTCAGCGAACCCTACAGGTAATTTACATTTAGGTCATGGTAGGCAAGCGGTTCTTGGTAATTCTCTTGCAAGATTACTAGATTGGGCTGGCTATGACGTATCTAGTGAATTTTATATTAATGACGCTGGCGTGCAGATCGAAAAGCTTTCGCTCTCTGCTCAAGCTGCAATTCAAATTCAAGAAGGTCACATTAGTAAAGAAAGTTATCCAGAGGATGCTTATCCGTTAGACTCTATGCTAGATGTTTTAAAGCCAGAGATTTATAAATCTAAGCTAGAAGGCTATTTGGATGCTGTTTCTCTTGCTGGTGATCAAGCGAAAGAGATCGCTGGTAAATTAGCGAAAGGTCTTTTTCTTGATTTACAGAAGAAAGTTTTAGCTGATATAGAAGTTCATTTCGATACATGGTACTCAGAGAACGAAAATCTACATCAAGTGAAAATTAACGATAAAAATAAAATTGAGTTAATCTGTGAGACGCTGAAAGCAGCAAAAGTAAAGCAAGAAGATGTGACGGAGGATCATGAGGTGGGCGAAAACGCAGAAATTGGAGTTCAGCAACAGTGCCTTGAAGTTTCTGCGGTATATGAAGAAGATTCGGCTCTATGGTTTAGAGCGAAATCCTTTGGTGATGAGCGAGATAGAGTCCTTAGAAAATCTCAAGGCGTTTTCACTTATTTAGCTGGTGATATCGCATATCATAAAGATAAATTTGACAGAGGCTTTGATAAATTAATTAACGTTTGGGGCAGTGATCATCATGGTCAAGAACTTGGCATTCGTGGCGCGATTCAAGCTATTGGCTATAATCCTGATCAGTTAGAGTTGATTTTTATTCAATTGGTTTCCGTTAAAGAAGATGGCGTTGAGAAAAAAATGTCTAAGCGTAAAGGCACTATAGTTAACGTTGACGATCTTTTAGCTGAAGTCGGTAAAGATGCTCTGAGATTCTTTCTTGTGGATAGCCAAGCCAATAATCGTATGGTTTTTGATTTAGCTTTAGCTCAGAAGCATGATAAAGATAATCCAGTTTATTACATACAGTACGCACATGCCCGCTCAGCCAGCATATTACGCAATTTAGTAAGCCCTCGCATCAATATAGTTGATAATACGGAAGAAGCTGCTATTTTTGAAGTAGATGAGCTAGAACGCTTATTAAATCAAGACTTTAAAACATTTTCTGCGAACTTTAAAAAACTCTTCTCTGATGAATATCATAGTGAAGAGCAGTTAAAAACTATCAGAAGTTTAGTCTTAGAACTTATTGAGTTACCTAAGCTTGTTATAGACGCTGCTGATATTAGAGCACCTTATAAAATCTCAGTCTATCTAAAGAATTTAGCTAGCTTATTTCACCAATTCTATAATGAAAACCGCATTATAGGCGAAAATGAAGAGGTTATGAAGGCTAGGCTATCTCTTGTTGCAGCTTCTAAAATAGTTATAAAAAATGCTCTTAGTATACTTGCCATTTCTGCACCAGAGAAAATGTAACAGGGGCGTGTAGCGAAACTCCAATTTCTGCGTTTTCGTCGTCCTCATGATCCTCATGTACCTTCAGTACACTGCGGTCATTCGTCCTCCTCAGCCTTGAACTTGTTCGTTTGACTACACGCCCAAAAGAGACCGCTGCACAACTCCATTTTCTGCGTTTTCGTCATCCTCATGATCCTCATTGCATATAATATCTATCATTATTGAGACTGACTGTTTTTTGATAAGTTTTAAATTCTGACAGCTCAAAGCCTTCATTCATACCGCTTTTCAGCATGTCGAAAATTTTAAAGCCATCGATTAGATCTTTAGCGAATAAAACGAGCTGTCTATCACTTATTCTCTGTGACTGTGGCATATGTTCGCTGATAATGCCTCTAATTCTAGAGATGTGTGATTCTACAGTTCTTACAGAGAGGAAAAGATTATTAATTTCACGAAGCGAAATTTCGATGTTTTCTTTAATGATAAAACCATATACTACCCAGAATTAATTTCGCTAGAAGCGGCAAGGCTACTTAAATTTAGGCGATATACTTTTAAATCCTTACAGGAAGCTAGAATATTAGATGAAAATTTTGATGTAT
>RFQS01000191.1 GCA_009924885.1 Pseudomonadota bacterium
GAGTAAAACTAAACCAGAAAAAAAACCCGAGGAAAATTCTGAAAATAAAAACAAACTCTCAGAAGAAGAGTTAGAAAACCTTTTATTACAAGTTCAGGAGGGCGAAGCACACAAGCAGGGAAAAGCACAGCCACAACAAAACTCAAGAAATAAAAACTTCAACCCTTGGTAAAATACAGCCTTGATGCTGTGCCATTTGATAGTATTAAAAAAATGACTCCAGCAAGATTTAGCTTATTAATAGCAGGGCTGATTTGGTTAAGCGTCGGCTTAAGAATCGGTAACAGAGCAGTTCAGTGGCTTACGCCTTATTTTGAACAACCTTCTTGGATGCTTTTGTTATTGATTTTATCGGTAGCGGTTGGAATCTTAAAGGCTACTACTGTTCTAAAAAAAGCTTGTTTGAGAAATATTTCTAACTTACCTAAAATAGACGAGCGTCCTATTAATTACCTTACTGGCTTTTTAATTCTTTTCGGAGTTAAGGGAAGCGTCATGATTAGTCTAATGATAGGCTTAGGTTTTTTATTAAGATATTTACGTGACCTCGGCTTAGATTCATTTAATATTTTCGGTTTTATATATGCAGCTATCGCTCTAGGACTGGCTTTAGCCTCAAGATATTATTTTTCTGAATTTTTAAAAGTTAAATGAGTTAGAATGTAATATTACATATTGTTATTTATGGCAGCTAAGAATAATAAATTAGTAGAAGAAATTCTGCTTGCTAGGCAAGAAAACCGACCACAGCAAGGTCAGATACTACAAGCTACTGTGCTTGCGGTTAATTCTGATGGAATTTTTTTAGATATAAACAAGAATTATGAAGCATGTATAACTAAAAACGAACTTGGCAGTAAAGAGCTTAAAGATTATAAAATCGGTGACCGCATTGAGGTTTGCATCGTCGAAGAAGAACGTAAAACACTTGGTGTTTATAGAGCTTCCATTAAAAAAATAGAAGAAAAAGCTAACTGGAATAAACTAAACGAGCTTAAAGAGCAGAATCTAGAAGTCTTAATTAATAAAATCGTTAAAAACGGTGCAGAAGTTACCATTACTCTAACTAAACAAAGAGCTTTTATTCCATTAAGGCTTATAGACTATAAGCACGAGTCTTTAAAGAACCTTGAGCAGCAGAAATGGGTTGGTAAGAAGATTCCAGCTAAAATCATAGAACTCGATGAGTCTAAAAATAAGATTATTCTTGATAATAAAACTGTTAGCGATGAACAGAGAAAAGCAAAGATGAATGAAGTAATCAGCAAACTCTTTATAGGTCAGGAAATTACAGGGAAAGTAGTAAGAACGACTAAATTCGGTGCCTTTATCGAATACGATGGTATCGACATTCTTATCCCTTCTTCTGAATTATCGTGGGCTAGATTTAATGAGCCATCTGATTTAATCAGCGCTGGTGATGAGATCTCTGGAAAAGTATTTAAAATAGACAGCGACAATCAGCAGATCGCTATAAGCAGAAAACAGATAGTTCCCGAACCTTGGACTATCGTTGATGAAAACAAATTTAAGGTCGGCACTAAACATAAAGGTAAAGTGGTTAGCCATGCCGAATTTGGATTCTTTATTGAGGTCGAACCAGGCATAGAAGCACTTTTACATAAATCAAATTATAGTGAAAAAGAGTTTCCAGAGCTAGGCACCAAGCTTGAAGTAGAGATAACTAATATCGAAAAACCGAAAAAAAGAATGGGTGTCAAACTGGTTCCTACTGCAATAAAGATAGAAAGTGATGTGGAAGTAATAGCAAAGACAGCAAAGGAGCTAGAACATGCGAAATAACGAATCAAGACTTAAAGAAATATCTGAATTTATTAAATCAGCCAAGGATAATGTTCTGACTGAAATTAATAAAAGAAACTCAAAAAATATCTTTGATATTTTTATGGGTGGTTTAGGAAAAGCTACTCTACTAGAGAAAAGTCAATCCTTATTAGATAAAGCATTAAACGAAGTAAGCCAACTAAGTGAGCAAGAAATGAAGTCACTGGCGAAGCTTCAGTGTACCCTTAATGATAAAAATTCTGAAATCAGGGATCTAGAGGAAAAACTAGAAGAGTTTAATAATAAACTTGTGGATCTAGAAACTTCTAAAGCTCTGCCTATAGAGTCTTTTGAGCGAGAAGAAAAACCCGTCCTAGAACAAATAACGAAGTTAACGGCTGAAATTACCTATAATAATGGAGAGCTTGAAGAAGCACTTATTATTAAAAACGCTAATATAGAACAGCTTACTCAAGAACTTGAACATTTTAAAACTAAATGTTCTTTACTAGAAAAACAAGTGGAAGAGTCTTCTTTATTAACTGTCGAGTTTTCACAGAGAATTAAAAGACTTAAAACTGAAATTACAGCTAGTTAATTATGATCACTGAAATATACTTAGAGAATGTTCAAGCTTTTTGTAGGCTTGGTATATACGAAAACGAAAGAAAAAGAGGTCAAGCGGTTATAGTAAACCTAAGAGTCGCTCTGGATCTAAGTTCTGCCTGCACGCACGATAGAATGGAAGATAGTATCAGCTATGTGGACTTATCTCTTACTATTCAGGAGGTCGCTAAGGCTAAAGAATATAACTTGATTGAACATCTCAGCAAATCTATTACTGATGAGCTTTTTAAAAAATTTGCACGCATTGATACTGTAGATATTAGAATACATAAACCTGTCATTAATGCTGAAGGATTCAATGGTAATGCATCAGTCAGAGTTTGCACTCAAAGATCATAATTTCTTACTAGAAACCCTTGTTGAAGGCAATCTTGCTGAGCGTTCAAGTTCAAAACAGGATTGTCTTGAAAATAGATTAATAAATCAAATAAAGTGTTTTAAGCCCATTAGGAAGTTTTTTTCTCTTAGTGAGCTTAATTCCTTTCTACAAGAAAATCCTGAGATCCTAGAATATCCTGAAGCTGGCATAGCTGGATATATCTGCTATGAAGGTGAAATGGAATTTATTCTCTATGAAGAAATTAAAAAAATTAGTACTGTGAATATTAACAGTGAAATAAACACAGAAAGTGAAATTTACAAGCAGTCACTAAAAAAAATTCCGCAAAATCACTTTACAGTAAAGAGTTTTAATCAAAATGAGTATATTAAGAAAATTCAAGAATGCCAAAAATATATAGAAGAAGGTGATATTTATCAAGCTAATATCTCCGAAAAGATCTCATGGTCTGAAAAACTATCAAATGATGATATAGAAAAACTTTATGAAAATCTTAAAGCCGAAAACCCTGCTCCTTACAGTGCTCTCATAAATTATTCTAACTATGCTATCTTAAGCAGCTCACCAGAATCATTTTTAAAAATTTATCCCAAGAATCACAAGGGCAAGGAAAATGTAGGAATTGGAGTTCAACAACAATTCGATGATAGGCGTGTAGCCGAACGAACAAGTTCAAGGCTGAGGAGGACGAATGACCGCAGTGTACTGCGGGTACATGAGGATCATGAGGACGACGAAAACGCAGGAATTGGAGTTCCGCTACACGCCTATGATTGGGTTATAGAAAGTAGTCCTATTAAGGGTACCGCTGATCTTAGTAAAAAAAATGAGCTCTTAATCTCCGAAAAAGAAAAGGCTGAACACATTATGATAATAGATTTAATCAGAAATGATTTAAGTCGCATTTCTAAAACTGGCTCAGTGAAAGTATCCGAGTTTATGGAAATAAAAAAATTTAAAAATTTATTTCATTTAGTTTCTAAAGTAAGCTCTATTTTAAATGAAGACAGCTTTTTAGAAATATCTTCTGAACATACAAGTTCAAAGCCGAGAATGGCAAATAAATCTCAAAAAATTACCTTGATCCCTGATTTAGAAAAGATCTTCTCCGCTACTTTTCCTGGTGGTTCTATAACTGGCACTCCTAAAATTCGAGCTATGGAGATTATAAAAGAACTAGAAGGAATAAAACGTGGTCCTTATACAGGTTCTATAGGTTATTTTAAATTCCATGAGGGTGGTGAGTTTAATATTATTATCAGAAGCCTTGTCTATGACAAGAATAAACAAGAATTATCATTTCACAGTGGGGCTGGTATCACCTCTGGA
>RFQS01000192.1 GCA_009924885.1 Pseudomonadota bacterium
GATAAGAATATTCGTATTCTCTAACCGTGTCGAAATCATAAGTCCAGGACATTTACCTAATAATTTAACTGTAGAGAATGTTAAAAATGGAAATTCTAATATGCGAAACCCTGTCTTAAGCTCATTTGCTACGAAGATATTACCTTATAGAGGTCTAGGAAATGGTATTAGAAGAGCTATTAAAGTTTATCCAGAAATAGATTTTATAGATGATAGGGCGGGGAATGAGTTCAGATGTGTTATTCAGAGGCGAGTTATAAAATTATGAAGGTGAAATTAAAA
Source organism: Pseudomonadota bacterium (assembly GCA_009924885.1). Lineage (GTDB taxonomy): Bacteria > Cyanobacteriota > Vampirovibrionia > LMEP-6097 > LMEP-6097 > LMEP-6097. The sequence goes on from RFQS01000192.1 coordinate 283, forward strand.
AAGGAGTTAGTAGAGCACATAGAGTCTATTATTGCTTCGGCAAGAGAGAAAGCTATTCGTTCGGTTGATACTGAAAGAGTTTTGATGTATTGGCAGATAGGTAGAGTGATATTAGAAGAAGAGCAGAAGGGGCAGGAAAGAGCTAACTATGGTGAATTTTTAATTAAATCCTTAGCGAATACTTTAGAGCCACAGTTTGGCAGTGGGTTTTCAAAGCGACAATTAGAGTTATGTCGTCAATTTTATCGGGTTTTTCCAATTGCGAACGCACTGCGTTCGCAATTGGCATGGACTCATTATCGTATGTTGGTGCGCCTTGAAAATGAAGATAAAAGAGAGTTTTATATTGCAGAAACTCTAAAAAATAATTCGTCAGCAAGACAGTTAGAAAGGCAGATCAATAGTCAATTATTTGAAAGATTATTACTTAGTAATAATGTTCAGGATGTACTTGCTGTAGCAAGGTCAGAGAAATTACCAGCTGAACCAAAAGAGATTATTAAAGATCCTATGATCTTAGAATTTTTAGGACTTAAGAGAGAAGCAGCCTATTATGAAAAGGATTTAGAAGTAGCTATTATTACCCATTTGCAAGATTTCTTGTTAGAGATTGGTAATGGCTTTTCATTTATTGCAAGACAAAAGCGAATACATTTAGAGGGTGATGAATTTTTTATAGATCTTGTTTTTTATAATCGTTTACTACAGTGCTTTGTCGTGATTGAAATCAAGACTCAAAAATTAAAACATGAAGATTTAGGACAGTTACAAATGTATGTAAATTATTATGATCGTTACGAAAAACAGGAATTTGAGAATCCAACAATCGGTATTTTATTATGTGCCGATAAAAATGATGCAATGGTTAAAATCACTCTTCCCGAAAATAATAAAACTATTATTGCAAGTAAATATCAACTTTATCTTCCAACTGAACAGCAGTTAATTGCAGAAGTCAAAAAAGAAATAGAAAAATTAAAACCATGACCAAACAAGAAACACTAGAACTCATCAGCTACGGCGAATCTCAAACCTTAGAGTTTAAAAAAACTACTGGCGAGCTAAAAGAGATCTGCCAAGCTGCCTGTGGCATGTTAAATGCAGCTGGGGGCAGGATTTTAATCGGAGTTAGTGATGCTAAAGAACTTATAGGGCAAGAGATTGCGGAAGGCACTCTGAGAAAGATTCAGGTGGAGTTTCAAAAAATAGAACCTAGTTATAATCCTGAAATCACTTTAGTAGATTTAGCTAAAAATAAAAAAATCATAGTTTTAAATGTTTATAAAAGAAGATAGAGCCTTACCAGAATATACACAGTTACACCTTAAAATGGCGAGATTTAAGGGGAATGATAAAAATGAGTTTATTGACTCTAAAATGTTTTATGGAAATGCTTTTGCTATTTATAAACAGGCTCAGAGCTTTCTAATCCAACATTTACCGATAGCTGGAAAGTTCATTCCTGGAGTCTTTGAGCGATTAGATGAGCCACTTTATCCGATGTCAGCTTTAAGGGAAGCTATCGCAAATGCTATATGTCATAGGGAATATGAGCAAGGGGGCGGAAATGTCTCTATTGCAATTTATGATAATAGGCTGGAGATAAGCTCTAGTGGAGGCTTACATTTTGGGCTTACCGCCGAAGATTTATTTAAAGAACATGAGTCTAAGTCTTGGAATCCGCTTATTTCTTCTGTTTTCTATAAACGAGGTCTTATAGAGACTTGGGGTAGAGGTACATTAATAATTAAAGAGCAGATAGAACAGGCTGGGCTAGTGAGTCCTAGTTATACAATTACGAATAATTCTGTAATATTGGTCTTTTCTCCTGAAAGGCAGGTACATTCTGGATCTGTGTCAGTTAATTTAGACGCAAGGCAGCAATATATTGCAAATATATTTTTTCATAATCCGAATCAGACTTATTCTTTAAAAGATTTATATACTTTAGTTTCTCAAAAAATAGATATAAATAAACGTTCTTTTAAAGCTGAATTACAGAATTTAAAAAATCTCAAATTAATTTCTACAGAAGGACGGGGAGCTGGTGCTAGATGGGGTTTGAAAAAGAAATTATAAAAAAGAATATATTAATTATGTCCCATTATGTCCAATTCCATGTCCCATTATTTAAGGTTTATTATGAATTTCGAACGCATTTCATTCGAAATGATAGTGCAAGAAATGTTTAAAAAGATTTTCCTATACCGTAAAATCTCCTCATATCTCAGCTCAAGCAAGCAATATGTTACAAAATTATGAAAATGAAGAAACAAATAATTCAACGCCTACATAAAAATTTTGAAGAATTTGCTCAAAAACAAGGAAAGCTAACTTACTGGTATGCACGGGATCTTCAAGAATTATTAGAATATACAAAGTGGGAAAACTTTGAGAAGACTATCATTCGTGCAATGCAGTCTTGCAAAACCAGCTCTGAGATTGAGGAAAACCATTTTCTTGAGCTCAGGAAAATGGTTCAAATCGGCTCTAGCTCAGGGCGTGAAATAAAGGACTATATGCTAACCCGTTATGCATGCTATCTCATTGCCCAAAATGGTGATCCTCAAAAAGATAGTATTGCATTTGCACAGAGTTATTTTGCTATTCAAACTCGCAAACAAGAGCTACTAGAAGAAAGGATACATTTAGTTGAGCGAATTCAAGCTCGGGCTAAGCTTTCCGAGACAGAGAAGCAGCTATCAGATACTCTATATGAACATGGTATTGATGATAAGGGTTTTGCTATAGTACGCTCTAGCGGAGACGAAGCCTTATTCGGTGGTCATAATACCGAAGCTATGAAGAGAAAACTGAAAGTACCAAAGAATAAACCTTTAGCTGATTTTTTGCCTACTGTAACTCTTAAAGCTAAAGAATTTGCTGCTGCTATAACTGATTTCAATGTTAGAAAAGAGGATTTACAAGGCTTAAAACCTATTACGACAGAGCATGTCAAAAATAATAGAGATGTGAGAGCAGTTTTACAAAAAAGCGACATAAAACCAGAAGAGCTTCCCTCAGAAGAAGATATTAAAAAATTACAAAGACAGGTTCAAGCGCAGAATAAAAAGTTCTTAAAAGGAGAGAATCCCTTTTAGTAAAAGAATTTGCCAAGTGGTTTTTGAAGGATTTAAAGAAAATGAATGACCCCTCTAAATTAGACCCAGCTAAATTGACTCCCGAGTTTATTGATACCCTTAATATAGATGACAAATTCGAGGATTTCCTTTATGCGAATGAGGAGGAAATTACCCGTAAATTCAATGATTCCAATGATTTCCAGACATCCATCCGTGGATTGAAGGTTCGCGGTGTCTATGAGTCGAAGCGTGAGGCCGAAATTCGTGCGAAGGTCCTCCAACGTCGCGACCCCAATTTCCACGTTTTCGTTGGACAAGTGGGCTACTGGCTCCCTTGGGACCCGAACCCCGATGGCGTGGCTGAGCAGGAGTATTCCAATGACCAACTAAATACTCTGATGAAGAAATACCAAGAGAATCGCAAATACAGGGATGATGTTTATGCGAATGAGACCGAGGAGCGCAAGAGGGCCGCCCGAGAGGAGAACCAGAAGCGCAAGTTTTATCAGCCGAAGACGGATGAGGAGATGAAAGAGGCGGAGGACAAGATTCGCGAGTTGCGCGACATTGTGAATGAGAAGGACCGCCTTTATTCAAAGATTGAGGAGGCCGCCGCCGGAAAGGCTCCCGCAGCCGCGGCTGCGCCAGAGGGAAATGGAGCTGAGGCCATGGATTTACCTGTTAGTGGCGGGGGTGAAA
>RFQS01000193.1 GCA_009924885.1 Pseudomonadota bacterium
TTGCAAAAATTCCATCTCTCTTGATAAACTTCTCTCTGAAATCTAATTAACAATTTGCTTGAATTATTAAAAATTTAACTTCAGATCTGAATTCAGGAACCTCAGTGCGAAAAACTATTTTCTTCTTATCTAGAAAACTTAACAATAAATAAACTTCACAAGAAATACCTGAAATTCACAGCTTTAGAGGCTATCAGCTAATTCTACAAATCATGAGCCAACTTTACAGATTATGAGCCAATCTGTAAAACCATAGATTTTACAGATTATATATCTCACGAATCTCCACATCTATCATCGGATCTATATTCGTCACAGCTTGCTGCCCAGCAAGCTCAATAAGCATTCTCCTACTAGATCTATAATCTAAATCCAAGAGACGGACTTGTCTCTGTAATTCATTATTAATCATCCTAGCTAAAAAAACCTGCTCACTCATACCATTCTCTGGAGCGGCATCTAACGCTTCTGTGAGATCATAGCCAGAGGCTTGCAGATCTTCATCTAAGAAAGCACGTTTAATTCTCGTATCCTTATACTGATAATAAGACTGTCTAAGCCTCTCTGCGACTTCATCTACCAGCATAAACATTACCACCATGTCAGTTCTAGTAATCTGCTGATCTACAGCTCTCTCTTTATCATTCTTATCGACTACATCGCCGATAACCCTCGCCCCGAGAAGAGACCCACCAGTAATTAAAGTATTATCAGCCACTGCTGAAACTGCATAAAACGGGACAAACATAGCCTTAGTCAGTGCTTGCATAATATTATTTTTCGCCGTAACACTCTTTGGATCAGCTGCTAAGGATTTAAGAATAAATTGAATACTTCTATTTCTGAGCAAAGTTGCTCGCCATAGCTCTAAAAGCTGCTCTTTTTCGCTATGCGTAAAGAATTCATCAGTAGCTAAATCTGCGTGTTGTTCTTCAGTACTAGCATTAATGAACTGAAAAGCACTCTGTTCATTTTTCTTAAGCTCAGCACGCTTCGCCTCTAGAAGTGATAATTCCTTATCTAAAGAGCTGTCATCAGAAGAAGCAGAATCATCTATCTTAATCGCTGAGAGCTCACTATAATCTTTTATCGCGAGTGCTTGGTTTAGTGCAAGAGAGCTAAGCAAAAAAGCTAAGCTAAACAGGCAGAAATAACGCTTCAACATGATCTGAATTATACAACCTGAGCGGAATTTTCTCTAATTAATTGCCTTAGAGTAAACTGTAAAATCCCACCGTGCCTATAGTACTCTATCTCAATCGGTGTCTGTAAGAGTATCTTCGCTGTGATAACAGTAATCTCACCAGATTTCTTCTTCGCTGAAATCTTAATCTCTTGGCTAGGCACTATATTATCATTCAGACCTTCTATACTAAATTCTTCAGAACCATCTAAGCCATTATCTTTTAGAACTTTCCCTGTAACCTCTATCGGCAGAATTCCCATACCGATTAAATTACTTCTATGAATTCTCTCGAAAGACTCAGCGATAACCGCTTTCACTCCTAATAGCATCTGCCCTTTAGCAGCCCAGTCTCTAGAACTTCCATTACCAAATAATTTACCAGCAAAAACCAAACAAGGAGTAGCAGTCTCTTTATATTTTAATGAAGCGTCAAAGACTGATAACTGTGGTGCTGATTCAAAATCTACAGCATCAGAGAAATGCTTAGTCACTGGTCCTGAGCTATTCGGCACGAGCAAATTAGCGAGTCTAATATTCGCAAAAGTACCCCTAGTCATGACTCTGTCATTACCTCGCCTAGAGCCGTAGCTATTAAAATCAAGATTCGCCACGCCTTCAGCATTTAAATATTTAGCCGCAGAAGAATCTTTAGCTATAGAACCAGCTGGGGATATATGATCCGTCGTAATAGAATCACCTAAACTCAGTAAAACTCTAGCTTTCTCTATAGGCTTAATAGAAGGTGCATTCACACCGAATTCTTCAAAGAAAGGTGGGTTCTGAATATAGGTATTCTTCTCATCCCATTCATACTGTGAGCTAATATCTGCATTAATAGAATTCCAGAGAGCAGTTCCCTCTGAAACTTTAGAGTAGATATTTTTATATATATCAGGACTCATAACCTTTTCTATAATGGCTTTCACTTCATCTTTAGTAGGCCAGATATCCTTTAACTTAACATCTGCCTGAATAAAATCATTTTCAGGATCGAAATTTACATTTCCTCTTAATGCCATAGCCACGACTAAAGGCGGCGACATTAAGAAATTAGCTTTAATCTGCGGGCTGATTCTACCATCGAAATTACGATTACCTGAAAGCACACTAGCGAATACCTTATCTGGACTAGCATTCACAGCTTCCATCGCAGCAGAGCTTAATGGACCAGAGTTACCGATACAGGTAGTACAGCCATAACCTACGATATTAAAGCCAAGCTGCTCTAAAGGAGCAAGTAAATCAGCTTTCTCTAAATATTCTCTTACAGCCTGTGAACCTGGCGCTAAACTGGTTTTCACCTTGGTATTAACCTTAAGTCCTTTAGCGATAGCTTTTTGAGCTACAAGCCCCGCTGCGATTATAACCGCAGGGTTACTAGTATTAGTACAGCTCGTTATAGCAGCTATTAATATATCCCCGTGATCAGCTGGATTAGCCTCTTTTAAACCAAAGCCATGTTCATCAGTAGGTCTTGCTATCGCTTTAGCGAACTGAGATTTTAATTCAGAAAAATTTATTCTATCCTGAGGTCTTCTCGGCCCTGCAACGCTAGCCTGTATCTCATCTAAATTAATTTCATAAAGTGCCGTAAATGAAGCTTCTTTACGATCAGTCCCCCAGACTCCCTGAGCTTTAAAGTATTTCTCCACCTTCTCTATATCCTCTGCTGATCTGCCAGTTCTACTTAAGTAATTAAGCACCTCTTCATCAACAGGGAAAAGACCTACAGTAGCACCATATTCTGGAGCCATATTAGAAACAGTCGCTCTTTCTTCTAAAGTTAAACTCTTACAGCCATCACCATAGAACTCTACTAATTTTCCGATCACGCCGATTTTTCTTAAAAACTCTGTCACATAAAGAGCTAAATCAGTCGCAGTGACTACTGGAGAAAGGCTACCTTTAAGCTTAATACCCACGACCTCTGGAGCTGGCATAGTGACTGGCTGTCCAAGCATCGCAGCTTCAGCTTCTAAGCCCCCTACCCCGAAACCGAATATCCCAAGTCCGCCGATCATCGTCGTATGCGAATCAGTCCCGACAAGAGTATCAAAGAACAGTTCATTATCCTTCTCTAGAACGACTTTTGCTAGATACTCCATATTTACCTGATGAATAATACCGAAGCTAGGAGGAACTATACGAGTCTGATTAAAAGCTTTCTGTGCCCACTTTAAAAACTGAAATCTGTCATAGTTTCTCTCAAACTCTAAATTTTGATTCTGCTCTAGTGCAGCATCAGTACCAAAGGAATCCACTTGTATAGAGTGGTCTATAACTAGATCTAACGGTACTAAAGGATTTATTTTCTGTGGATCTAAGCCGACCTTTTTAGCAGCATCACGCATTGCAGCTAAATCTACGAATAAAGGAACACCAGTAAAATCCTGTAAAACCACTCTAGCAGGGCTAAACGGTACCTCACTTGCTATAACATTTTTAGGATCATAATCTAAAAGAGCCTGAATATCTACAGTGCGAACTTTCTTTTCATCTAAATTACGCAGCATCGACTCTAAAATTATTTTTAAACTAAATGGCAGAGAAGTTAAATTCTTCTGAGTTAACTCTTCTATCTTCCTTAAAGAATAGAATTTATATTTTTGATTCGATGAACTCAAATTAATCTCATCTAGTAAAACTGATTTTTCTATCAACATAGCCTTAACCTATTTTAAACCCAAGTGGGAATAATGGCGAGTAGGCTTATTACCCTAAAACTGGAAGCAGTGGTTAAAAGTCTCACAAATCTACACGGCAAACCCACGAATAATTAAGCAAAAATAAAGCAAGAAAATAAAAGCTGTTCAAGGAGGGTTATTCATGAGGAAATAGATTCATGAATAAGAATT
>RFQS01000194.1 GCA_009924885.1 Pseudomonadota bacterium
TTCAAGTAGGTGGCTTTATTATGAAGAAAATTGGTCAGATCACTAACAACCCTACTCTAGAGACAGTTGGCGGATTTTTAAGAGGTGTGGTCGGTAATGTCGCTGTAGAGTTAAATAGGGTTGATAAAGAGACCTTAGCAGTCGGTCGTAAAAATGAAGTCAGCTCTGGTGTTTGGTATACATTTGAAGGTCTAGCAGAGGTATTAGCAGGCATTGCTAAGCATTTAGGACTTACTAAGATAGAAAAAGGTCTTGAATCTGCTCTTGGAGCTGCAGGAACAATTGCGACTCTTTGTTACACGGAAGCAAACAATACAGAAAATAATGCTGGGTATAGAGATAAACCGATCAAACCAAATCTGGCTGATATTACCAAAGTCTCCTTAATAACTGGTTTAACTAAAATGTTCCCACAAAGTATTGTAAATAAGATTATTGGTAGTAATAATAAAATGAGCTTACAGTTCAATAATTAGCCAACTAAACAAGTCCTAGCTTATAATAGATTGGTAATGAAAATAGGGTACTTAGGTCCCGCAGGGTCATTTTCCCATTTAGCGGCGATAAACTTACATAATCATCTGACAGCTTCATCTGAAGAGCTGGATTTTATCAGCTTTCCAACTATTACTAATTTAGTCGAAACTATTTCTGTAAGTAAGTTAGATAGTGCTGTCCTGCCAGTGGAAAATTCTTTGGCTGGTGGAGTGGGCGAAACGCTAGATGCTTTACTAAAGCATAATGGCGCCTATGTTACAAAAGAATATATTTTAAATATAGAGCATAACCTCCTAGCTAAGAATGATGTAGAGCTTAGTAAAATATCTAAATTACTCTCACATCCTATGAGTTTCGCTCAGTGTGGTGATTTCGTGCGAGTTCACTGTCCAGCCGCTGAAACGGAGCCTTGCGCGAGTAACAGTCAAGCTGCGATATTAGCTTCTCAAACTGCTGATAACACTGTTGCTGCAATAGCTCCAGAGTTTTGCGCCAAGCTCTATAATCTTAAAATTATTCGCAAAGCTATCAATGATTCACATAACAACGCTACTCGTTTTTGGCTTTTAAAAGATAAACCAGCAGAATTCATTCCAGATGAGGCATCTAAAACATCCATTATTTTTCAAATCGTAGATGAGCCTGGTAGCTTACATAAAATCTTAAAAGCCTTCGCTGATAACGATATAAACCTCTCTCGCATAGAATCACGCCCTTCTAAAAATCTGCTCGGCAGTTATTTATTCTGCGTAGACTGTAATGCACATCGAGAAGACCAGAATTTCATCAAAGCAATGCGGGAACTCAGCCTGTTCTTTAATTACTATAAATGGCTTGGCTCCTATCATATATCAAGGAGTGCTAAATGAGTAGATTTAGATATAGATTAATCCAGATCTTCGTCGTTAGCAGCTTCTTCCTAATAGTCGGCAGATTATTCTACCTACAAATCATTCAGGGAGCGAACTTTCACAAAAGAGTTAAACAACTGCATCAAAGCATTAAGTCTGAAATCAATCGTGGTGAGATTACTGATAAATTCGGTAAGACCTTAGCCATGGACATAGAAAGATATACCCTCGAGTATAATCCAGTAGCAGCTTCTAAAAAAGAGGACAAAGAAGCACTCGCTATTAAATTAGGAGCAATTTTTGATTTCACTGAATCATCCCGAAAACTACTCTACAGCAAATACAGTCAGACATTAGCTTATAACCTAACAAGAGAACAAGTTAAAATGATTAGAGGCATTAACTCTCCGTCATTATACTTACGCAGAGTTATAACAAGATTCTATCCAGAAGACAATTTCGCATCACATATACTTGGCTACGTAGATTCCTATGGAAAACCAAGACAGGGAGCTGAACTTTATTTCCAAGAGGTATTAGAAAATCATACTGAGAATAAATTAGAACTCAGCTTAGACTCTCGCTTACAAGGCTTTGCTGAAGATAAACTATCCAAGCACTTGGAAAAATCAAAAGCCAGAAGAGGCACTATCATAGTCATGAAAGTGAGGACTGGAGAAATACTCGCTTGGGCTACCGCACCATCATTCAATCCTAATCTATATCAAGAGTACAGCTTAGAAGATATGAAGAATTGGAGCTTAGTCGATGTTTATCAACCTGGTTCTATTTTTAAAATCATAACAGTGGCTTCAGCACTGAATTCTAAGACTATTGACCTCGACTATAAATTCGTAGATAAAGGTTACATAACCGTAGATAGATGGCGCATCCAGAATCATGACTACTCTGCAAGTAGAACTAAGGCAGAGGAACTCAGCCTAACTCAACTCTTCCAAAGATCGAGCAATCCATTCTCTGCGCACCTTGGACTAAAAATGGGGAACGATACTTTCTTTGATTACCTTTCACGGTTTGGTTTTGGTAATAAAACTAACATAGAATTACCTGGTGAAAGTGCTGGTATCTTACGAGATAAATCTACATGGATGAATTCAGATTTGGCATCTACCGCGATAGGTCAGGGAGCGATCTCTGTTACACCGATACAAGTACTTACAGCGATTAACACCATCGCAAATGATGGTGCCTGGATTAAACCTACTATTCTTAAACTTAATTCAAGTAATCAAAATCTAAAAACTAAAGTTAAGATTCTAGAACCGAAAATAGCTAAAGCAATCCAAAAGATGCTAGCAGAATCGGTAGCAGCAAACATTAAAGATAAACATGCTAATTCAGGTAAAGTCGAAGGACTAAGTATCGCAGGTAAAACTGGCACTGCCCAAAAACTAGAGAATGGTCGATACTCGGGCTATAAAACAGTTGCATCCTTTATCGGCTTCTTTCCTGCTGAAAAGCCTCAATATATCAGCCTTGTAGTAATAGATGATCCTAAAACTGATGGTGGCTGGGGTGATACGGTCGCAGGACCTCTGTTTAATCAAGTCGCAAATTATTGTCGGAATCTTTATCTGTAAGGATTTTATATATTTTCAGATAAGCATAACCTAATCTTAAAATATAAGAGGTATGAAGAAAGAGCCTAGTGCGAGGATAAAAAATGTTAAATCCTAATATTACTGCAACTAACTCTGTCCTTACTTGGGAGAATAAATTAAGGATTTCATTAGAGGAAACTGGCTTTGGTGAAAAAGAACAAGGTAAGATTATAGCGAATATAGCCAGGGAACTTCAAAAAAATGGTAAACTAACAAAACCAATAGAAGAAAAAGATATTTTTGAAGCTGCTAAGATGACTTATAAATTTAATTCTACTAGCAATACGATACTTTCTGCGGCAATTGACGGCTTGAATGGCAATATCAATATCAAGCATTCTCCAGATAAGGATTCTCCAGATAAGGATTCTCAGTGGATAAGTAAAGGTGCTAATCCGATTCTTCCAGATTGTCTAACCGATGAACGAGGGCGGCACCCTGATCTTTCACTAAAAATGGTAAAGAGTTCCATAGAGGAGATCAAAAAAGCAAATCCTCAATTTACAATAGATGAAATTATTGAGGATTTAAAGGATAGGAAGATAATACAGGATAGGAATGATGGTCGTCCTCACATTAGCAATAAACATCTCCATGATACCCTTGTGGCTATGAAGCAGCAAGGTGTTACACAAGAAGAAATAGAAAAAGCTATTAAGAGTGACGAAGAGTGGAATGATTTAATAAGGAAGGTGAAAAAAACAGAGTTCCAGCGACACGTGATACAGGATTCCATATGGAGGATCAAAAAAGCAAATCCTCAATTTACAATAGATGACATTATTAAGGATTTACAGAGTGTGAACAATAGTGCTGAACTCCGTAATAACCTTAGAGCGATGAAAAAACAAGCTGTTACACGAGAAGAAATAGAAACAGCTATTAAGAGTGACGAAGGGTGGAATAAGCTTATAAAAGAAAAAGAAGAGTGGAATAAGCTTATAAAAGAAAAAGGTATTATAGTGGCCTGAAGAAATAAGGCCAAAAAAGTGTTAAAAGAGAAGGGTAAGGTAAGAGAGGAGAGAATACCATGCCCCGAGGCAAGCCATATAGTTC
>RFQS01000195.1 GCA_009924885.1 Pseudomonadota bacterium
CGTAGATCAGCAAGTACAAAATAGTCAGACTATTGCTAATAACTATGCTAGTGCGGCTCGTAGTGCACAACAAATAGGCAGTGCGCCACAAGCTCGTCGTGCTGCAGCAGCGGGTGCTATGACTACTAGTGAAAATATTGAATATGGTCGTGCACGTGGCAACATTGGTGGTACCGGTGCTAGTGCTCGTGACTTTGCTAACCAAGCTCAAGGTCTTGGTGGTTTAGTTCGCTTATACGCAACAGTAGCTGCCAATGTATTTGCTGTTACTGCGGCTTTTAATGCGCTTAGTCAAGCCATGGATACTGCTAATATGGTTCGTGGCTTAGATACGCTAGGAGCTGCCAGTGGACGATCTCTAGGAACTCTTAGTAAACAGCTAGTAAGTGTTACAGATGGTGCTATTAGTATGCGAGAGGCCATGAGTGCTACAGCTATGAGCAGTAGTGCAGGCTTAACTAATCAGCAAATACTTCGTATGGGTCAAGTGGCTAAAACAGCTAGCTTAGCCTTAGGTATTAGTATGCCAGATGCTATTAATAGATTAAGTCGTGGTATTACTAAACTAGAACCAGAACTATTAGACGAACTAGGAATATTTACTAAAATTGAGCCAGCTGTGCAAGCATATGCCTTGCAAATGGGTAAAAGTGCCACACAGCTAACTGATTTTGAACGTCGTCAAGCCTTTGCTAATGCTGTGCTTAAAGAGGGTGAAGATAAATTTAATGCTCTTAGTGATGCTGCAGCAAATCCATTTGATAAATTTTTATCACAACTTAAAAACGTTGTAACTTCAGTACTTGATCTTATAAATAGAGCACTAGGTCCTCTATTTAATCTACTATCAGAAAGCCCAACAGCTTTATTGGGAGGCCTAACATTATTAGTATCTAGCCTAGTTCGAAGAGCGTTGCCAGCAATAGGACAATTTAGAGAACAGTTGGCAGCTAGCAGAGATTTAGCTCAAGAAAAAGTAGTTCAAAAACAACAAGATACTGTTAAAGCTGGAGAAGCTCTGGGTAAATTAGCTTATAATAAAGTAAGAGCTGAAATGGAAGCTAATGCTGATAGTGAACTTAAAATATTTGAGCAAAAAGAACAAAAATTAAAGGACCTAAAGAAAAATGGTGCAGTTTTTAGTCAACAACTTAATGAAACATTAAAGAAAGATATTCAAGAAGTAACAAAAATAGAATTAGATAGTTTAAAAACTATATCAGCAAAAAGATTAGAACAAGCTAGAGATAAAGTACAAGAGCTTAAATGGTTAAAACATATGGGTGTAACCATTAGTGAGCAAGAATCTCAACAAGCTCTACAAGCTGTGAAAGCTGCACGGGCAGAAAGAGATACTGTAACAGCACTTAAAAATACAGTAGAAGCAGAAGAAAATCTTATTAGAGTACAAAAACAAAAAGAACAACAAGAAATAAATAGACTACAACTAACTAAGCAATATCAAAGTTTAATAAAAGCAGAAGAGCAACTAGTTATACAAGCTAAGCGTTCAGAAATAGTTGCTAATATGGCATATAATACCAGTCTTATAGGTATAGTAGATGCTTATAAGTTAATGAAGGCTGAAGCAGAAGCGGCAGGAAATATTGGAGGTTTAACTAGTCTTAAACTAAGGGCGATTGCTGCAGGTATTGGTACCGTTATTAATACTGCACTTGGTGCTATAGGCGTAGTAATACAAGTAGTAACAGCAGCTATTGCTGCATTTGGTTTATTAGATGGTATACTTAGCAGTAATGCAAAAGAAAGTAAAGCATTCAAAGAAGCTGTAGATCAAAGCGACTCTAGTGTTAAAAATGCAACTAGAACCTTAGAGCTATACGAAACAAAAAATAAAGATAGTATACAAAGTACTGTAGCTTATGCAAATGCTTTTGGAGAGCTCTCAGATAGTTTAGAAAATGTTGTTAAAAAGTTTGAAAAAGCCGAAGCTAAAGCAGGCGAATATTATGACAAAGCTATAGAAGGAATACTACGAGTTGCAGATTTTCTAACTTTTGATATATTTAATTTTAGTAGCCAAAATAGATTTGCAGATGCTGTAGCAAAAGACTTGGAGGCAACAATAGATGTTGCTGAAAAATTTGGAAAGTCTGGCGAATTACAAGCTAGGCTACAAGAGATTTTAGGTATACAAAATATATTTGATACTGATAAAGTAAAAGAAGCAGTAAAAAGATTAGATGATATTGGTCGCAAAGAACTAGTAGGTGTTACTCAAAACTTTAAAAAGCAATTCCAAGAAATAGCAGGCTCATTAGATAGTTTTAGATCAAATCTAGACAAAAGCTATAAAGGGTTTCAAGAATTTATTAAAAGTTTAGCTTTAAATGATCCTTTTGAAAAATTAGCCCAAAACTTTATGTCTTTGGCTATTGATATGTCACGTCTATCATTTGCAAGCGCTGAGCAACAATTAAAAGCAATAGAAGAACTATTAAATAATCCTGAAAAAATGCTAGGTTTTGGACAAGAAATAGCTCAAGGATTTTTAGACATAAAAGAAAGTTTTAAATTAGACAAAGAAATTGCAGACTCTTATACAAATGTAATCAGTCAAATGACTAGAGACTTAGCAAAGCTAGAAGAAAGCTATGCTAAGTTAGAGGAGACACCACTTTTAGATCCTAAAAGAATTGCCGCATATACGGCAGCTGGAACAGCAGCAGGTGCAGGTATTGGTGCAATAGCAGGTGGAGTCGGAGCAGTTCCAGGCGCACTAATTGGAGCTGGAGCAGGACTGGGAGCTGGAGTTCTAGACAGTCTATTAAATAAATTTTTTAGTACTCAAAATAAACAACAAGCAGCAGCTAACATAGAACAGCAGAGATATATCATAGATGTTTATAAACAAGCTCAGGCAGCTTTTAAAGCAAATTCAGAGACTTTTACTAAGGCAACTCAATTATTTGTTGCAGCTGCACAAGAAAGTCTAAAGTTAGCTAGAGAATATACTGACAGAGCAGTTGAAAACTCCGCTATTAGAGCTGCTAATACGATAGCTAGTGCATATGCTACTAATTTAAGTGGTCCACAAGCAGTAGCAGAGCAAACACGAATTGCAAAAAGTGAGCAAGATATTAAAATTAGAGAAGCGCAACAAGCTCTAAAAATATTAAATTCACAAAATACTCTAGAAGATGCTATACGTGCTAATACTGAACAATTAGCTATAAATACAGAGCGACTAAAAGGAACAACAGAAGGTACTGCTCAAGCCGATAGATTAGAAAGAACTAGAAGCTTAAGACAACAAGCAGCAAGATTATTTACAGAAAATAATGGTGATCCTGCTAAAGTTCAGCAGGCTATGGGAGTAACTTCTGCAACTGTAGAAGATCAAGAAAAAATGGCGGCTATTACTGCTGCACAAGCAGACAGTGAAGAAAGAAAAAATAAGTTAAAAATGGCCCAAGCTAGAGTAAATGAAGAAGCTGCTAAAAGGGAGGCTAAAGATAGACTTAGAAGCCGCTAGAATAGTTCAAGAAAAACAAATACAAGAAATAAAGAATAGTACTAAGCAACTAAGTTTACAAGAGCTAGATATTACTAAACAGATATTAGGGGTTACTTCTGAACAATCTATTTTAGATAAATTTAGTGAACAAGACAGTATTAAAGAAAAAAGTAACAAATTAGAAATAGCTGATATAGACAGAAGAATAAAGCAAGAAAATACTACATTAACCAAAAAATTAAGTGCTGAACAACGAGAAATACATAAGCAAGAATTAAAATTTTTAGAAACACAACTAAAACCAGCAATAGTCGCTAGACAAGAAGCAGAAAAAGAAGTAGAAGAACGTCGTAAACGCTTAGAGTTATTAACTAGAGAATTGGACGTAATAAGAAAGCAGTACGAGTTACAAAAGAGTATTCAGGATACTATTTATGCAGAAAATTCGGCCAATCTAGAAATAGATAGGGCTCGTTTTACTTCGCGTGCTGAAATAGCAGATCTGGATAAGGACTATGTAGCACAAATAACTT
>RFQS01000196.1 GCA_009924885.1 Pseudomonadota bacterium
AACTTATCTAGGTCTTCTTGAATCTCTAGCAAAGTGAGTTTATCACTACGCACCTTACACTGAACAGCTTTCTTAGCTTGAGGGAAATCAGTAAAATAAAGATCAATCCCATGCTGCTTCTGCCCTGGTCTCGAATATTTTTTCCCAAATGAGTCTTTGAAAACAGCCTTAAATAGATCTAAACAAAAAGTCTCAAAATCTGATTCATTCTTAAATTTAGGCAATTCATATTGAGAAGGTTTCATTAGAACTAATTTTAATTAAAGGATTTAACTAATAATATTCTAGCTTACAGTCCCGAAACACAGAAATTGTAGTTCCATAACACTACCCTAATGTTAAAATTATCTACATGATCAAAAAAATACCTACTTGGGTAATAGTTCTCGCTAGTATAGTTCTAGTACTATTTTTTATAGGAGCATCTTTCACTGGTACCTACAATAATATGGTCACCCTTAGAGAAAATGTAAACGGTAAATGGGCACAGGTGCAAAACGTTTATCAAAGAAGATCTGATTTAATCCCGAATTTAGTAGCTACCGTAAAAGCTTATGCTGCACATGAAAAAGAAACTTTAACTGCGGTTATAGAAGCTCGCTCTCAAGCAAGCCAGGTAAAACTTGAAGCTAATGATTTAACTCCAGAAAATTTAGCTAAATTCCAAAATGCTCAAAAGCAGCTCAGTGGTAGCCTTTCAAGGTTAATGCTAGTTATAGAAAAATATCCAGACTTAAAAGCTAATGAGAATTTTCTGGCTTTGCAGAGTCAATTAGAAGGAACTGAAAACCGCATAGCGAACGAAAGACGCATGTTTAATGATGCGACTAAGGAGTACAATACTTTTATTAAACTTATGCCACAGGCTTTAATAGCTGGAATAACTGGCTTTAAAGATAAGGCATACTTTGAGGCTGATAAAGAAGCTGAAAAAGCACCGAAGGTAAACTTTGAGTAAGGTTAAAGATTTTCTCACTAAAGAAGAACAAGAAAAGCTCGCTCGTATGATTAGTGAGGCAGAAGCTTTTACTAATGCTGAACTTAGAATACATTTAGAGGCGTACTGTAAGATAGATGTAATAAAGAGAGCTGTAGAGGTCTTTAAGAAATTAAAAATGCATAAAACTAAACAGCGTAATGGTGTTTTATTTTATATCGCAGTTAAAGACTCTAAATTAGCCATCTGGGGAGATAAAGGCATTCATAATCACCTTGGGCAGAGCTTTTGGGATAGTGAAGTGAAAATTATGCAAGAACATTTTAAACAAGGAGATTATTTTCTCGGTCTTAAGCTTGCACTGATAGAGGTAACTACTAAATTAAAGGAGCTTTATCCATATAGCTCAGATGATATTAATGAATTAAGTAATGAAATTTCAGTAGGTGAGGGGCTTTGAAGGGGATTAATGTTTTTGTGAATAAAGCTCTTAGGACTTTTGCTCAACTTCAATTTCTGCGTTTTTGTCGTCCGCATGTGCTTGTAGTATTAGTTTTTAGTATTTTAGTATCTTTCACTTGGAGCTACTGCCAAAATTCATCTACAGTACCATCTTTTATAAGTCCAGCTCACTGTACGGAACCTAGTGTGAATAAAAATTCTAAAACAACAGAGAACACTCATCTCAAGCTAAAAGCTAAAGAGTCTGAAATAATTCCAGCAAGACCTAAGCCAGAAAAGCTGATAAATAATCTCTCTAAAGAATTCCCGAATTTTCTTAAGGCTGAAGAAGCTGCTGCCCTAGAAAATAAACTCAGAAAATTTAATTTAGAAAGCTCTAATCAGATCTGTATACTAATCATCGACTCTCTTTCAGGTTTGGATGAAAATGATTTTTCTACCCAGCTCTTTAACAAGTGGGGCATAGGTCAGGGGGATAAGGATAATGGCTTATTAATATTAATCAAACCTACTCAAAAAGAGGGTGGCAGAAAAGTATATATAAATGTAGGCTATGGTTTAGAAGCCTCTGTTACAGACCTTGCGGCGAAGCAGGTTGTAGAGAAAATTATAATTCCTAATTTTAAAGCTGGAAATATCTATCAAGCTTTAGATGAAGCGACTACGGTACTGATGAAACAAGCTCTGGGAGAGTTTAACGATAAGTTAACTACTAAAACGAATAAATCACCTTTAATATTTTTAGTATTTTTAATACCATTCTTTTTTATATTATTTAGTGAGCTGTTCCTTTCTAAAACTGGTGAGCAGATAGATATCTCTAAACGAGGCTCTCGAGGGGTCAGTCCTTTTAGTTATTTACCTTTCTTTATCCCTGGACCATTCTCTAATCATAATTCCTTTGGCTCGAATCATT
Source organism: Pseudomonadota bacterium (assembly GCA_009924885.1). Lineage (GTDB taxonomy): Bacteria > Cyanobacteriota > Vampirovibrionia > LMEP-6097 > LMEP-6097 > LMEP-6097. The sequence continues at coordinate 2,316 of RFQS01000196.1, forward strand.
CATCTGGATCTGGCTTTGGTGGGTTTAGTAGCTTCGGGGGCTTTGGTGGAGGGTCTTCTGGGGGGGTGGGTCTTGGTGAGAAGGCTCTGTTGCTGAACTTCAATTTCTGTGTTTTCGCCTTTCTAACTCACCACCAAATCATCAACTTCAAAATCAGCACCATCAATATTTAAAGTATCCCCAACTTCAGCGCCTAATCTCTTTAATTCTTCAAAAAGTCCAATACCTTGGGCAACTCTGTATAGGTATCTCAGTGACTCCATCTCGCGAATATTAGTAACTCGCATCTGCCTTTCTAGTCTGCCGCAGTGTACTACCCAAGTCACTCCTACGCGAGTGCTTACTCTTTCAATAGTAAAGTCACTATCTTCGTGATCTGTCGCAGATTCGTCTTCGTGAACTAAAACTGGTGGTTGAATAAAGATGATCTTGTCGATTTCATCAGAGATGAAATTTACTAAATCCGTTAAACCTTCACCAGTAACCGCAGAAATATAAAAAACTTCTAAGATGCGTTTATCAGCAGTCTTTATCGCTGAGAATTTTTCTTTAATATGCTTGAGTTCGTCATCAGGATAGCCTTCTATCTTATTTATAACTAAAACCTGCTTCTTATCAGCTAGTAATTCACTGAAATTAGCTAATTCATGATTTATACGCCTGAAATTTTGGACTGGATCTTGGTAAGTTAATTCTTGGTCAGAATCTATATTCGAAGCAGTAAAGCCCCAAACATCGACTAAATGCACTAAAAGTTTAGTACGCTCTATATGTCTTAAGAAATTATGCCCTAAACCCTTTCCGTCACTGGCTCCTTCGATAAGTCCAGGTATATCAGCTACTAAAAAGCCGTCACCATTAGGTTTTCTGACTACGCCTAGATTAGGTTCTAGTGTCGTAAAGGCGTAATCTGCGATTTTAGGCTTCGCTGCACTAATGCGACTTATCAGTGTCGATTTACCAGCATTCGGAAATCCTACTAATCCTACATCAGCGATCATCTTAAGTTCTAACTCTACTTCCCTTTCTATGGCAGCTTCACCAGGTTCACAGTAATAGGGAGCGTTATTGCGATTAGATTTAAAGCGAGCGTTTCCGCGTCCTCCCCTGCCGCCTTCGGCTAAAAGCATAGTCTGACCATCTTCTATAAGATCTGCGATTACCTTGCCATCAGCGGTGTCTCTAACTACAGTACCAGGAGGTACTTTTATATAAAGATCTTCGCCAGATTTTCCAGTGCATAGAGATCTAGCACCATTAGTGCCTTCTTCAGCTTTAAATATAGAGAGGTGCTTAAAATCCAGTAGGGTATTCATCGCTTTATCGACTATCAGATAGACGCTGCCACCTCTACCGCCGTCACCACCATCAGGACCACCCCCCACCCGACCGCCACCAGCAGGAGAATCAGCATCATCTTCGCCGAGGAGGAACAACCCAACCATCCCGCCAACAGCCCAAACGGGTCATCGGGAATCAGCGCCACCGCGCTGGCCAACGGGCCGGCCGCATCCGGGAGAACCATCTCCCGGGAAATGGGAGCCTGCTCAACCGGAGCTTTTCCGGGTTTCCAGACATTCACCAAGCCCAGGGCCACCACCACGCTGAGGAAACTCAGCAGCAGGGTCATCGCCAACGCGATCAGGGCCGTCCTACCGAGATGGAACAGGCTCC
>RFQS01000197.1 GCA_009924885.1 Pseudomonadota bacterium
AGCTAGTACTGTACTAGTTAAGTCTATATCTTTAAATTTAAAATTTTCAACTCCTGTAACTACATTTGTTTGGTTGGTACTATTACGAATCAAGGTATACGCTTGCGTACCTGAATTATTTTAAGCTAAACTCTTCTAAATCTTTTACGAAAAAGCTTAAGAAGCTTATTGAAAATAAGAGGTTGGAGCTTGCGGTCTTGAATAAATTTAATAATCAAGGGAAAAATTATTTAAAAACTAATTATTTAGCTGAAAATGAAGGAGGAAATTTAATTTCGAAAATGATCGAGATTAATCGCGAAGATGTTGTTGGGCTCGTTATAGATCATGATCTGAATGTGTTGATGCAGGTTGATGAATTTGATAAACATAAGCGTAACGTACTAATGATTGCTATAGATAAGCTTAATGAAGGATTAGCAAAGCTCATAATGCATAAAATACCAGAAGATACGCTAGGAAAAGTATTAACGCAGGTTGATAAACTTTCGAAGAAAAACGCATTGATGATGGCTTTATATAAGGGTGATGAAGAATTAGCAAAGCTTATAATAGATAAAACACCAAAAGGTAAGCTGGAAGAAGTGTTAACGCAGGTTGATATGGATGGAAATAACGCACTAATGATTGCTTCTGGTAGAGGTATAGCACTTTCCGTACTTTGTCCACAAGGAATCATAGAAAGGCTTCAAATGGAGTTGTAGAATGTTGATTAGGGTTTTGGCGGGAGGTGAATATATCCATTGTGGTTATTAGTTAAGAATTTTATTTTTTAGGCATAAAATGGAATAATGTCATAAAAGCTTATATAAGTTATGCTTAAATTATAAATTACTAAATGCAGAATATAGATTTTGATTCACCTAAAAGACTTATAAATAGAGAGCTCTCGTGGCTAGAGTTTAACGCAAGAGTACTTGATGAAGCTCGCAATAAAAATCATCCGCTTTTCGAGAGGATTAAATTCTTAGCTATTTCAGATCGTAATTTAGATGAGTTCTTTATGGTTAGGGTGGCTGGTATACACCGAAAATTAGACGCTGAGATTAATATTCCGACTAAGGAAGGACTGACTAATTTAGAACAGCTAAATGCGATTAGGAAAAAAACTACTAGATTTCTTGTGGAGCAGGTAGATGTTCTGCATCAGCTTATAGATGAGCTTAAGCATGAAGGTGTAGAGATAGTTAAACCAGAGGATCTTAGTAATGATGAAAAATGCTGGCTAGAAAAGCATTTCATTGAAAAAATATTTCCGACTATCACACCACTTGCTATAGATCCAGTACATCCTTTTCCAGTAATTCCTAATGACGCTCTTTCTATAGTCTTGAAACTCTTTGATAGAGACACGCAAAGGCAACAATGGTCGGTAATTTCCATTCCGCAGAATTTAGAAAGGTTTATTCATTTATTTGGGAAAGATGAAAGGCTTTTGCCGACTGAATCTGCGGTAATCATGTTTCTTTCTAAGATTTTACATAATTTCGATGTTATTTCTTCTGGTTTTATTCACTTAATTCGCGATAGTGAAATGGAGATAGATGATGATTTAGAGGATGTAGAGGAGCTGATAGAGAGTTTTAAATCTGCACTTAGTAAACGTAAGCAGGGAACTGTAATTCGTCTTATTGTGAACAAAGATATAGACCCAGATTTAATAGCCTTCGCTACTGAAGAACTGCATATACGCCCTAGTGATATTTTTAAGATGGATGGTTTACTGAATCTCTCTGATCTAGAGCAGATTAGCTCAAAGAAGATGCCGCAGTTGAAATTTATACCATTTAGTCCAAGCGTGCCAGCTTATCTAAAAGATGGTGATATTTTTACTGCAATTCGTGAAAAGGATATACTCCTGCACCATCCGTATGAATCTTTTGATCCAGTAATCGATTTTCTAACACAGGCAGCTAAAGATCCTAATGTCGTTTCGATTAAGCAAACGCTCTATAGAACTAGTGAAGATTCACCTATTGTGAAAGCTTTAGCTCTGGCAGCGGAAGCTGGTAAATCAGTTACTGTTATGGTGGAGCTTAAAGCGAGATTCGATGAAGAGAAAAATATTAAACTCGCTGGAGTTTTAGAGAAGTCTGGAGCCCAAGTGGTGTTTGGGTTTATGAAATACAAGACTCACTCTAAGATGATCTTAGTGACGAGAAAAGAAGAGGGGCAGTTAAGAAGCTATGCTCATTTCGGAACTGGAAATTATCACCCGCAGACAGCGAAAATATATACGGATATAAGTGTTTTTACTGCTGATCCAGTCCTGACCCGTGATGCAGCGAAGATATTTAATTATGTTACAGGTTATGTAAGACCAGACTCGCTAGAAAAAATATCTATATCACCATTAAATTTAAAGACAGATCTATTTTCTCTTATAGATACTGAGATAGAGAATGCGAAGGAGGGCAAGCCTGCTCATATTATCGCTAAATTAAACGCTTTAGTAGATTCGGATATTATAGATAAGCTATATTCGGCATCAGCAGCTGGGGTTAAAGTGGATTTAATAGTAAGAGGTATTTGCTGTTTGAAACCAGGTCTAAAAGGGCTTTCTGAAAATATTAAAGTAAGAAGTATTATCGGTAGATTTTTAGAACATTCGCGTATAGTCTGCTTCGCAAATGGTAGTAGTATACCTTCGACTAGGGCTAAAGTGTTTTTATCTTCTGCTGACTGGATGCCAAGAAGTTTTATTCGTAGAGTCGAATCTATGATTCCTTTAGAAGACCCAGTGATTCACAAAAGAATTTTAGAAGAAGTGATGTTTTATAACCTTGCTGATAATGAGCAGTCTTGGCTATTAAAATCTGATGGAACTTATGAGCGGATGCATGTCTTATCTGATAAGGTTAATATTCATCAGACTTTTTTAAATCTGGCTAAGGATGCTAATCTATGATTACTGCTGAATTAAGCGATTGTTTTGCGATTATTGATATAGGTTCTAACTCAATTCGCATGGTTATCTATGATGAGATAGCTAGATTTCCTCGAATAGTTATAGATGAAAAAGCTGAATGCCACTTGGCTGAAGGCTTAGCTATGAATGGTGTATTTAAAAAAGAGAATCTTGAAAAAGCCTATGAAAATATTCGTAGATTTGCTGCTCTGCTAGATATTTCTAAAATAGATGAAAGATATATCATTGCCACATCAGCTTGTAGAGAGGCTACAGATGCTAAAGAATTTATTCGTGAAGTAGAGAAAATTTTAAATGCTAAAGTTTCTGTTATCTCTGGAGAGGAAGAAGCTCTGCTTTCTGCTGAAGGAGTTATAGTGGAGATGCCTGATGCAGAGGGAGTAGTTGCTGATTTAGGTGGTGGAAGTTTAGAGCTTAGCTTAGTTACTGCTGGCGTGCCTAAAGGGATTAGCCAGAAAAACGCAGAAATTGGAGTTTGCGAGCGATCCCCTGAAATCACTGAATGTACGAGTTTTAAACTTGGTTATCACACGATGCTCGATATAGAACTGTCTAAAGGCTTTAATCCTAGTCAAATGCAGAAATATCTTATGAATGCCTTGTCTGAAGCTAAGGTTTATAAAGAAAAGAAAGTCGAGACCTTATATTTAGTGGGTGGACGCTGGAAACGTCTAGCTAGGCTGCATATGGCATCTAAAGATTATCCACTTAAGATTATCAGTAACTATGAAGTTTCTAGCGCTGAGATGAAAGAGTTTCTTAAATTAGATAATGTCTTCTCCGCTCTGCGTCTTACTGCCCTGCTTTTAACCACCTTGCTGAAGATAACGGGGGTTAAGAAAATAGTTTTCTGTACTAGTGGTATACGTGAAGGATATATATATTCATTACTTAAAGAAAAAGTGAAGTGCAGTGATCCTTTAATAGAAGCGGTTTTGAAAATAACTAAGCTTAAACCTAAAGAGAGTTTAAAGCGAGCAAAAGAGATATCTAAATGGATAGAGTCTTTTGAATTTATGGATATAAAAGCTGCTTATAGTCATGCTTCTAAGG
>RFQS01000198.1 GCA_009924885.1 Pseudomonadota bacterium
CATTAAATCTAATGAGCTGCGAACTCAATACTTGAAGCCTTTTTCGTCATTTCCCATTAACTCCTTTCTGTGATTTTAATTAAGCAACAGTGCCACCTAGTAAATTATTCATTTAATATCTCCTTCTTCCCATAAACCTAAACGCCCTTAGAATCCCCTTCGACTCTAAAAGCGAGTAAGCTATAAATCTTGTTTTTAATTATACATAATTCACGAGATTTTTCTTTACTTTTTCTTAACATTTGTGTGGGATTTAGATTAATTATTTTTCATTTTATCTTATGAAATCTAATATAATCGGGACGGCTGTTTTCACAGCTTCTTGATCCCAAATCCAGTCATGTTCAGTATTCTCAAGAATATTCAATTCTTTTTTATCCGAAGGAATTTCATGGAAAATCTTATTCATCGTCTCATTATCCACGACTAAATCATTTTTAACTTGAATCAAAAGCAGGGGGTTTAAAAGATTTATGAACCTTGATTTAAGTTTTTGTGACATTAAAAGTATCTGCCAGAGAAGATTTGGGCTTACCTCGTAAACCTTTAAAGGATCATCATCTGTTATATGTTTCTTTACCTGTGAACTCGGTAATTTAATCAAACTGTTTTTACGAGTGATAAAAGTATCTCTAAATAATTTAAGTAAAGTCGTTAAAGTAAAACTCATCTTAAAAGTCGCTTTAGCACCTTTAAATCCAGGAACTGAATATATTAATTTATCATCAGCAGCGACTTTAATATGGGAGAGAACCACAGCCCCCATACTATGCCCCATTAAAACTATCTGAGCATCTGGCTTATCAGCTTTTAATTTTTCATAAATAACCTGAATATCTGAAACCCAGTCATCAAAAGACTCCACATGCCCGCGTGGCTCATTATTGCCGAAACCTTTTAAGTCTGGGGCGATAAGCTCGACTCCATGCTCATCTAAAGCATTTTTTAAATTATCGAACCAAGCGCCTCTACCGCCTAAGCCATGAATTGCAAGAATAATAGTTTTTTTCATGACTGTTACAAGACTCCAATTTTTATGTTTTCGTCGTCCTCATGATCCTCATGTACCCAGAGTGCACTGCGGTCATTCGTCGTCCTCAGTCTTGAACTTGCACGTTCGGCAACAGTGCCATAAAAGTTTTTTTAGAGCAAAGCGTTATGAATAAGTACACTTACTAAAACACCCAGCAAAGCTCCAGCGAAAACCTCTTTAGGACTGTGTCCTAGATCTTCTTTGAGATTCACACCATTTAAAGTATGGTCATGAGGGAGTTCTTTTAAAATCTGATTTAAAGTCATAGCTTGCTGTCCAGCTGAACGACGCACGCCAGCTGAATCATACATCACCACAGCCGATAGAGTAAGAGCTATCGCAAAATGAATAGACTCAAAACCCGAAATTAAACCGATAGAAGTAGTGAGAGCTATCATCGAAGAAGTATGACTAGAAGGCATTCCGCCAGTATTTAGCAGCATTGACCAGATAATTTTTTTCTTACAACAAGAATATAAGATTGTCTTAGTTACCTGAGCAATAAAATTAGCCAGCACCACAGCACTTAAGACCTCTAAACCATTTGCTTTAATTGTTTCGATGAAGGACATAATCCGCAACCAACTTTAGTTTATCAGAATAAATCTGAGTTGCCGATAAAATTTCCTTAGCTTCAGTAATTAATTCAGAAGCCTTAGCCCTCGCCCCCTCTATTCCATATAAATCAACATAAGTAAGCTTATTCTGCTCAGCATCTTTTTGAGTCTGCTTACCCATTTGCTCAGGTGTGGCAGTATGATCTAAAACATCATCAACAATCTGAAAAGCTAAACCCAAATTAGCAGCATATTTTTCTAAAGCTTTTAATTGACTAGTATCTGCCCTCGCTAAAATGGCTCCATTAATTATAGAAGCTGAAAGTAAAGCCCCAGTCTTAAATTCCTGCATCAACCTGGATTTTTCAAAATATTCTAATCGAGACCGCTGCACAACTCCATTTTCTGCGTTTTCGTCGCCCTCTGTTTTTAATTGAAGATTTAACCTAGCAAGCTCTAAATCCATAGCCTGCCCGACTATCATTTGTTGAACAGCTAATGTTAAATTACCTACTACTTTAAGAATCAAAGAATCATTTAGCCCTAAAACATCTTTACTGTACTCAATAAAAACCGATATTGGATTAACTAAAAGAAAATCACCTGCTAGTAATGCAATATCTTCTCCATAAACTATATGATTAGTCGGCTTGCCCCTTCTTAGATCATCATTATCCATACAAGGTAGATCATCATGAACTAAACTTCCACAGTGTATTAACTCAATAGCAAGCGCAAGCCCCATCGCTGGATTCTGACACTGTTGCCGAACTCTAATTTCTGCGTTTTCGTCGTCCTCATGATCCTCATGTACCCGCAGTACACTGCGGTCATTCGTCCTCCTCAGCCTTGAACTTGCACGTTCGGCAACAGTGCCATTATGTGACTGCTCGCAATCTTCAATTTCTGCGTTTTGAGATCTCTGCATAACCGCCTCAGCTGTTAAAAGAGCTAATACTGGTCTTAAGCGCTTACCTCCATTTGCGTAAGCATAAGAGATAGCAGAAAATAATTTTTTCTCTTCATTTACATTAAATGCTATATAGGATTTTAAATTTGTTCCGATATTTAATAGTACGGTTTCAAAAACTTTACTATAGGAACTTAGAAAACTCATCTGGCTAGTTAACACAAATATCAGTCTAGCCTATATTTAGCGGTTTTCAAGACAAGCTAAATCAAAAATTTTAAGAGAAATAAAAAAAATTTCAACTTTTCTTCACATTCAAGAGAATATTTTTATAAATTCGGGTATATGTACTATAGGACTTAACTCGCTGGTCAATCAAAAAGACTAACTAAATAAAGTTCTAGGTGTGACTTAACCAAATATTAAATTGTATTTCGTTAAGTATAGTGTAGAGACAAGGAGGTAGGTGTCATGGGTGCAATTAATACATCGCAGCAATTAGCGAAAGTTCGGTCTAAAATCGATGCTCAGCAACAAGTAGTAGCAAAATTAGAAACTGAATTACAGCAAACGATGTTAGGTGAGCAGCGAAATGCTCAGAACGTTTTAACAGGTGCAGGTGGTATTCAAGATATATACGCTGGTATACCCGATGGAGCAATTTTATTCGCAGCTATTAAGGCTGGTATACAAAATTTTGATGGTGGTAGTGGTACTTTCACTAACGTCGCGTTAGACCAGGATTTAATCAGACAGATGCTGTATCAAGCAAGAGCCCTTCTCGGTGAATTAAGAATAGAAGAACAACATTACAACCAAGAAGTACAGCAAGAACAAAGTTTACGTAAGTCACTTATTGACTTATCTAAAGCCTAATTGAATTCATTTGATTTACAACGTCGTAGATTTAAAACAGCAGCCTCAGGGCTGCTGTTTTGTTTTTAAAAGAGAAATTTTATATCATTAATCAAAACAATATTATTTTTTCTGATTAAAAGCTTTAAGAGAAATAGTTTAAGCTATAATATTTTTTTGTTTACTCCCATAGCTCAGTTGGCTTGGAGGCGCAGCCTCCTACAAAAAAGTCAGTCGAGACTGCGGGGTCGCACACTAAATGGTCCCATAGCTCAGTTGGTCAGAGCAGTCGACTCATAATCGATTGGTCGTGTGTTCAAGTCACACTGGGACCACCAGTTTTAAGAAATCTGATATTAAGAAAAGCTTGCGTCAAATGCGTCATGCTATACATTTTTATTATACAATTTTGCAGTTTATATAAAACCTTGGGGAACGAGGAAAATATGCTTTGATTTATTCTTAAATAACAAAATACTAGGAAAATGTTACTTATCAGCAAAAATTCCTAAAGAAAAAATAAAGATAGTGATTTAACTCTGGCCTTTGTAAGGGTATTGTGCTTAACTAGAGCTGTTGAGAGAAAGTAGTCT
>RFQS01000199.1 GCA_009924885.1 Pseudomonadota bacterium
TTAAGGAGATTAGGAGATTTAGAGATAAGATGAATAAAGTGAATAGGAGCTTTAAAGTTAAGGTAGACACGAGGACGAGAATTAATAATTAATTGAACTTTAGCGACATCAGTATGAGAGATAGTTTTTGGATTTATGTTTCTAGGGAAGAAGAGACGAATAAGTCTATTAGTATATTCAACTAGACCTTTTTGCCAAGAAGTATAAGGATCACAAAAATAAGTAGGGAGATTTAATTTATAATGCCAAGCACCTTCAGAGCCATTGTCAAAAGTAAGAGAAAAGACATTATAATTTTTTTTAGTTTGCCTTAAGGCAAATAAAGTATGTTTAGCAGATTTAGAAGAAACTTTATGAATAGAAACAAAACCAGTATATCTTTCAACCTGAACAGATAAATAAGCAGATTTAGAAGAGAATTCCACAGTGTCAGATTCCCAATGACCAGGAAAGATCTTATTGTTAATAGAATCAGGTCTTAAATGGATAGAATTCCTAAATAAGATATTCCTCTAAAGATAATGAGAAATAAGAGCAGGAGAATAATGTTCATTTTGTAATTTAGATATAATATGATACTTAAGATAAGGATTATTTAGAATTTGAGAATTACCTTTTAGGTAGCCTTGAAAGGATGATATGTACTATTAGCAGAAGTATTTCTTTTTAACTCTCTATTAATAGAGCTATGATGTCTATTTAGCAGAATAGCTATTTTTCTTAAAGATTTACCTTTATTGACAAAATCTACTATTTTGCCTCTTTATTCTAGATCTATATGTTTCATATATTCTTATTTTTAGCTTTTATATGCCACTACTCTTTTATTATACATCGTAGTGGTGCTTTTTATTTTAGAATATACCCTGTGGTACAGAGGGAAATATTAAGGTATGTTTAGATGATACAGATATAAATACTATAGTGATGGATTTTCATGAACTAAAAAGTCGAGTATATCATATACTCAAAGAAGAAGTTAAAGCTAAAAATTAAGCTAATACCAAATAAATATGAATCATCCAAAAATCAAAGTCGTCACAAAAGTGCCAACTTTTTTATTTTAATTCTGGCAAATTATCTAGACTATAACAATTCTCAATATTATATTCTCCAGACTGTCTTCTCTCCAAAGTCTCTAGATAAGCTCCTGTACCAAGTTTAATCCCAATATCATACCCTAGTGACCTGATATAAGTACCGCTACTACAAGCAATATCCAGAGTTAGATAGGGATAAGTATACTCTAAAACTATAATATCATAGATATGTACCAAGCGAGGAGGTATATCTACAGTTTGTCCTTTGCGAGCTAATTCATACATTTTTTTGCCATTTATCTTGATTGCTGAGTATATCGGTGGTATTTGGCTTATTTCTCCGATAAAGGAAGCTATAATTTTGTCAATTTCTGCCCTTGCAGGCACTTTTTGTATATTATACTCTTGTATAACTCCATCTTTATCATAAGTATCACTAATATAGCCTAATTTGAGCTTAGTTCTATAAATTTTATCTTGCTTCATCAATTCTTGACTTTTTTTGGTAGATTCTCTGCCTACTAATAAAATCAAGACTCCGGTAGCAAAAGGATCCAAAGTCCCAGCATGTCCAATTTTTTTGATGCCATAATGTTTCCTTAGTTTATTAACTACAGTATGGGAAGTGATACCAGCTGGCTTATTGATTGGGATTATCATATATCTTTATTGTAGCATAGAATTGATGAATTGTAATATATAAAGTTTTTTTGTAGGGGCGACCTTTCAGTCGCCTGTATTTGGGTTTTCTGTATCCCTTTACCTGCCTGCGGTAGGCAGGGAGGGATTACACGGTAGGCAAACTATACTTTAAAATTAAACATAATTATCATATGCTAAAAATAATATTTAAACTCTATCCACCTCCGGCACTCCGTGCCACCTCCTTCCAAACAAGGTATGGGATGGACTTAAAGCCTCCGCTTACTAAATAAACTCAACACAAAAAAGCGCCGTGTAGACGCTTTTCTATGAATGTAAAGTATAATGTTAATTATTTTACTGCTTCTTTCAATTTCTTTCCTGCTTTGAATTTAGGAGTTTTGGTTGCAGCAATTTTAATCTTTTCTAAGGTTCTTGGGTTAACACCTTCTCTTGCTTGTCTTTGGGTTACTGAAAAAGACCCGAATCCAGCTAAAGTAACATCTTCACCTTTAGAAAGAGTTTTGGTTACTACATCAATGAAAGCTTGAAGAACAGCTTCTGAATCTTTTTTTGAGGTTCCAGCGATTTCAGCGATTGCTGATACTAATTCTGCTTTAGTTGCCATTTACACACACCCCCTTTCTCATATAATATTTAAATTATTATTTTTATTGGATATTATTTATCCTATTTCAATCATATAGTATATATGCCTATTTGTAAAGAGTTTTTTATCTTGCATAGTCAATTATACGGGTTTCCCTAATCAAAGTGACCTTGATTTCTCCTGGATATTTTAGCTCTTCTTCAATTTTGAGAGCAATTTTACGAGCCATTTTTTTGGCTTGTATATCATTAATTTTGTATGGTTTAACGAATACTCTAATTTCTCTGCCGGCATTAATAGCATAGCTTCGCTCTACCCCATAAAAATTATTAGTAATTGCCTCTAATTCACCCAGTCTCTTGATATAGTTATCCACAGAATCTCGTCTAGCTCCCGGTCTAGAAGCTGATAATGCATCAGCTGCTTGTACAATTCGTGATTCTATAGTCTCATAAGGATATTCCTCATGATGAGATTGCATTGCCTTGATAACTTCATCCTTGATTCCATATTTGCCCAATAAATGCCTTCCTATCTCCACATGAGTACCTTCCACCTCATGATCGAGAGCCTTGCCAATATCGTGGAACAGCCCCCCCATTTTGGCTATCATTACATTAGCCCCGAGTTCAGCAGCTATAGCTCCAGCGAGATGAGCGACCTCTACACTATGCATAAGGACATTTTGTCCATAACTAGTTCTAAACTGTAATCTACCCAGAATATAGGTTAGTTTAGGGTCTATCCCTGTAATTCCTGTATCATAAAGAGCCGCTTCTCCAGCTTCTTTGATATTTTGTTGTACTAATTCCTTCGATCTTGCTACAAACTCTTCTATTCTAGCTGGTTGTATTCTACCATCTTCAATCAAAGCTTCTAAAGATAATTTGGCAATATGTCTGCGAATTGGGTCAAAACAAGACAAAACTATACTATCGGGGCTATCATCTATTATGACCTGCACTCCTGTTGCATTTTCTAAGGCCTTGATATTCCTTCCTTCTTTACCGATAATTCTACCCTTGACTTCTTCACTATCAATAGCTACTGTAGCTGTATTAAACTCAGCTGACTGTCCTTGAGCATATTTTTGCATAGCTAAAACCATAATATTTTTAGCTTTTTGCTCTAATTGATTGCGACGAATACCCTCTAATCGCTCAATTTGTAATAATAAATCTGAGTTTGAAGTCTCTTCAACTTTTTCTAATAACTCAGTTTTAGCTTGATCTTTACTGAGTCCAGCTATTTTACTTAATTTATCTAATTGCTGTTGTTTTAAGTCCTCTACTTCTCTATATAATTCTTTTATTTTCTCGGCTTTACCTTTTAATTCTTGGCGATTATTTTCTAAATCTTTAATTTGTTCGGTTAAATCATTTTCTCTTCTTAAAACACTTTCTTCTAATAAAACTGCAGTTTTACGAATTTCAGAGGCTTCTTGTCTAGCTTTATCTTTTATTTTTTCAGCTTTATCTTCAGCTTCTTTTTCTAATTGAGCAGATTTTTTTTCAAATTTGGCTTGTAGTGATTGAATTTTAGCTTCTTTTTGATTGATTGATCTTTTTATAATATATAATCTGAGACCATAT
>RFQS01000200.1 GCA_009924885.1 Pseudomonadota bacterium
TTATGTTAATAACCCCAGTATCAAAAATTAAGTACTGTCCCTTTATGCCGAGTAAGGTTCCTTCTAACTTAGGATTCTTATCTAAATTGAAGCTATTAACTTTTTTGGGAAACTCTATTACAGGATATTTAATCTCTAATTCACTAGTATCTAAATCTATAAATTCTGCATCATCGAGCTCTAAATTATTTTTAAGTAAATCACGAATATTATCTAATAGCTTTGGTTTCAGTTCCGCTAGGCTAGTTTCTTCATATTCGTTTTTCAACATTTTTCGCCAGTCGGTTTTATCTTTCATGGACTTAGCTAACTCAACTTCTATTAAGCCTGCGAATTTCCGTCTTTTTACTAAAAGTAGTCTTTGTGCTTTAACTGCACCTTGGTCTATCCATCTATGAATTTCGTTATTACCACGAGTTATTCCAATTTTCACTGAGCTAGTCAGTGAAATATAGATGCTGTGCGGAATATTACAGTAATTCATCGCGAAATTATTATCCCTGCATGTACCTTCATCGAAATGACAGAGTTCGGGCTTAACTATGCACATATCACACTCCGCGAGCTTTTGAAAACAAGGGTAGCAATAGCCCTGATTAAAAGATTTTTTTATAGAACGATTACAGGAGACACAGTTAATCTCACCAGTAAAATTTAAAGTAAGTTTTTTTTCTAAAAACTGATTTAATGCAAGTGAAGAGCCTGCTGATTCAGTATCAATATTAAGTGGCATGGCATATTCTGCGATTCCAGCCTCGCCTAATTTAGTCTTCATTTTTCTTAAGAAAGTTAAAATCTGCACAAATGACTATTATAAGGCGTATCTAATTTATAATAGTAATAGTTACTCGTATGAATAGAGTTTATAAATTTTTATTAGTTTCTTTTTTAAGTGCATTTTTCTTAGCATCCTGCTCTTCATCAGATAGCTCTAAAGCGAAGAAGCATTTTAACAGTGAGACAGTGCAGGAAATTACGACGGTAAAAGGTAAGCACTATGTCGCTATCGCAGCCCCACTTACTGGTCCTTACTCCGATTTAGGTAAGACTCTTTTGGAGGGCGCGCAGTTAGCGATTGAAGAATATAATGCTAATCCTAAAAATAAAGCAAACCCTGTAGGTTTTATTCTTATAGATGATGGTGGCATAGTGATAGAAGCTTTAGAAAGAGCTAAGATCGCTATCGCTGAAGGTGTTCTAGGAGTTATCGGTCACGTAAATTCAGGCATTTCTATAGAGGCTTCTAAAAAATATATGCAGGCGAAAATCCCTCAAATATCTCCAGCTTCTACTCATCCTAAATACACTGAGAGACCTGAGTTTCGTGGTTATGTATTTAGAACTATAGGTACAGATAGACAGATAGGCGAAGCGGCGGCCGATCTAGTTTTAAGTAATGGTAAATATAAAAAAATAGCGGTGCTGTTTAACGATAGACCTTATGGTGTATCGGTTTCATCAGAGTTTATCAGAAGATTAGCTCATCATAAAGAGAAAGAAATAGTATTTTATGAGACTATCCCAGTTAGAACTCATGACCACAGTATTACAGCGAAAAAAGTCGCTAAAACTGGTGCTGATCTGGTTTTCTTCGTCGGTGAATATAATGATGCTGGTTATTTAGTTAAAAATTTAAAAAAAGAATTACCGAATGCACAGTTTTTATCAGCAGAAGGAGCTCATAATCAGTCGTTTATTGATATAGCGGGTTCTGCTTCTGAAGGAGCGATGATTTTAGGTGCACCTCTACCAAGTAAAGCTGTGGTTCAGAAATATAAAAAGCGTTTTAAGAAAAATATTTCTGGTTATGTGGCGACTAGCTACAATGCGACCAAGATACTGCTAGAGGCTATGCAAGCTAATAATTTTGAGGATACCGAAGCGATAGCAAGGTCTGTAGCGAGCAATCCAGTATTTGATTTAAATGGTGATTTATTAGATCCTTCTTTTACTCTGTATAAAGTTTCTAAAGGTGTTTTTACGGTCGTTAAATAAGGCGCCTGCTAGAAGCCGCGTAAGAACAGAGGCTTAATCGCTATTAAGAAAATTTACCACTTCCTGTTCAGCATAGGAAATACCCCTTAGGTTTAATTCAATAAATCCACAATGACCACCGTGAGAACTGCATTCTAAAAAAATAAACTTATTATGTTCTGCTTCTGAAAAGGGGTAACAGTCTTTAGCTAGGAAACTGTCATCTAGTGAGCTTAAAATGTAAGTAGGGATTTGGATTTTATTTAAATAGGGTTTAGAACTAGCCTTTATCCAATAATCCTCAGCAGAGCTGAAATCATTTAAAGGTGCTGTGTATCTAGAATCAAAGTCATAGAAATTTTTAAGTTTAGAAAAATCTTTTAAATTAATTTCACGGGTTAATAATTCTTCTTTATCTTGAATTTTAGCTTTTAAGCATCCAAGAAATTTACTCATGTAAAGTTCATTTTCTTTTCTAGCCATAGCTCTAGAACTAGAAGCTAAATCTAGTGGTACAGAAATAGTAAAAGCTTTTTTAATTTGAGAGGGAAGATCGAAACCCTCTTCACCAAGATATTTTAAGATGATATTTCCACCGACACTATTACCGACTAAATAAATATCACGGTAATGAGAGTATTTCTTTTTAGCACAAATATAATCTATGACAGATTTAAGATCTTCGCTTTTGCCACTGTGATAGCTTTTTAGTAATTTATTAGGTTCGCCACTACAGCCACGATAATTTACTAATACTATATCGAAGCCTTCTTTGTATAAGGTTTTGGCTAGGCACTGTTCAAAGGCTCCTTGGGAGGAGGCTTCTAGTCCATGGCAGATAATCACTAATCGGGACTGCTCGCAATCTTCAATTTCGGCGTTTTCGTCGTCCTCATGATCCTCATGTACCTTGAGTACACTGCGGTCATTCGTCCTCCTCAGCCTTGAACTTGTTCGTTTGCGGGCAGTCCCTGACTGCTCGCAATCTTCAATTTCAGCTGTAATCCAATCTAGGTCAAGAAAATCTTCATCTGGAGTGAAGATTCTTTCACGATATTTTTTTATTTGAATTTTATTGTTTTTAAATAACGGAGTTGAAGCTAAATTACTAGCTATTACTCTAAACTTAGAAAGAAAAAATCCTAGAATCGTCTGCACGTGAGGATTCTTTAGGAAAAATTGAGCTTTATATTTAGATTTAATTATGGGCATTAGTGGTGGTTTTTAACTTTAATCATTCTTGGAACTGCTCGCAAACTTCAATTTCGGCGTTTTCGTCGTCCTCATGATCCTCATGTACCTTGAGTACACTGTGGTCATTCGTCCTCCTCAGCCTTGAACTTGTTCGTTTGCGAGCAGTTCCTTCTCAAGGTTGAGGCTACATAAAAAAACCTGTGGCTAACCCTGAAATTTAAGCAAATATGCTAGCCTTAATTTTAATCTAATCATAGAGGGAAGCATATGATTTGGCAGCCATTATTTTTAATTTTAATTACAGTAGTGCTGGGGATAACTGGTCTATTAACACAATTTTATCAGGGCAGTAAAAAAATATACCAAGCGAGCTTCGCTAAACGTGAGTTTATTCCTGTAGCTATGAGTAATCACGTAGCTAAAAGTTCTGGAGTTTTTCTGCATACTTTACAGCAGAAATTAAAATCTAGATTAGCAGATCCTAGTATCAGCCTGAACTTCAGGGAGGATTTAAAAGATTTAGCGATGCAGCAGTCTTGGACTGGTTTTCAAAGCACTAATTCAAGCCCTTTAGCTACAATCCTTGCAGAAGGCACTAGTCAAGCAAGCTTTATCACTAAACACACGAAAAATACTGATCTGCCATTAGAGTATGATGTAAAGCTTATACA
>RFQS01000003.1 GCA_009924885.1 Pseudomonadota bacterium
CTCTGGATGTCTTTCAGCAAGAGCTATTTGTTTCTTTAAATCCTTTTTCTGTAGTGATGAAGCAGAATTTTACAAATAAATCCTTTGATGTCAGTTCCGTGATAAAAAAAGAGCAGCAAGGCTTGACTACAACATACTATTTAAAAGCTTTTGAAAAGCCTTATTATTTAAGTAGAAGCATAGAAGCTTCTGCACTTGGCATTGAGAAGATGCGAGTTATTGGCGATGAATTCGCTGTTATTAAGAATTTAGGTATTAATTCTTTTAAATTAAGAAAATGTAGGCTCGCAGATTTGGTAAAAATTAGATTTGAGTTTACTCAAGATATAGAGCTTTTGCCAGAGGCAGCGATTATGGTGAATGGTGATTTAGGATTGAATAATACAGGAACCGATTTTTTAAGCTTAAGCTGCGAAATCGATCAAGGCTCAGGGCTTAAATATATAATTCTAGACCAGTTTTCTTATTCTAAGACAAATGAAGAGGGATTTGCTGTAAGGGATTTGCTATGATTGAGATATGAGGAATTTGAGCTTATTTGCGTTACTGTTTTCTATATGTGCTGCTTGTAATGCTGAAATGAAAATTTTTATAAATGATAAAAAACCTGCGGTACTAGCACCGACTCAAGCTAGACAACCAGCTAAAAAAGTAGTTAAGGAGAAAAAGAAAATGAGCAGTGAATTTAAAATAGGGGATTTAGCTCCAGATTTCACTTTAAATGACCAAAACGGTAAAGCACAGACTTTATCTAGTTATAAGGGTAAGTTTGTACTTGTTTATTTTTATCCTAAGGATGATACTCCTGGATGTACTGTTGAAGCTTGTTCTATTCGGGATAATGTTGCTCAGTTTGCGAAATACGATGTTAAAGTCTTTGGTATCAGTGCTGATGACGTAGCTAGTCATAAAAAGTTTATTGCCAAATATAATCTGCCTTTTGATTTACTTGCTGATACTAATAAAACAGTAGCTAAGCTCTATGGTGCTGATGGACTTTTTATTAAAAGAATCTCTTTCTTAATTGATAAAGAAGGAAAATTTGCTAAATTATACCCAAGTGTGAATCCTAGTCAGCATGCTGGGGAAATACTTGCGGATTTAGCTTCGCTTACTCAGCGTATATAATGTTTAGAATTTTAAGTTTTTTATTAGCGTTCTTACTAGGTGTGATTCCTGTTCTAGCTGAATCTATAGGACCTAAAGACTATTTTGAAGGTCTGCTAATTTAAGTAAGTTTAGGAAAAGTATTCAGGGAGTAATTATTAAATTGCTCCCTGTTTTTTTCATCGACGCTTATAAATTTAAAATATCCAGCACTAGCTATCATGGCAGCGTTATCGGTGCAGTACTTTAAATTGGGCATGTGGCAATTTAGAGGCTGAAGCCTTGAAACTACACCTTGTGCAGTGGTCTCATTTGGCTTTACGGAAGAAAATCTTTCTTGAAAGACTTTTCTGATATGCGAATTAGCTGAAACACCGCCTGCGATTACGACTGTATTTAAACTCGTTTCAGCGAGGGCTTTATCTATTTTTTGGTAAAGTGTCTCTGCGATACAGTTCTGGAAAGCAAAGGCTATATCAGCTTTATCTTCTATAAATTTTTCTTCGCCGATTTTTTCTTTAAGTCTTAAGACTGCTGTTTTAAGACCAGAGAAGCTAAATTTAAATCCTTCGACATTAGAGATCGGGAATTTATAAAGCTTGTTCTCGGAGCCAGTTTGAGCTAGTTTATCTAACTCTGGTCCTCCGGGGTAGTCTAAGCCTAATAATCTTGCAGTTTTATCGAAAGCCTCTCCCACTGCATCATCTATGCTAGAACCTAATATTTCCATTTCATTATAATCATTTACCGTGATAATCTGTGTATGACCGCCACTGACTAGCATGCAGAGGAAAGGTGGTTCTAAACTACTTTCTAAGAAGTTAGAGCAGATGTGACCATGTAAATGATTTACTGGAATTAACGGCTTATCATAAATCCAAGCCAGAGTCTGTGCGACATTAACACCTATTAATAGTGAACCCATAAGACCTGGTCCTACTGTGACAGCTATCGCATCTATGTCTTGAAAGCTCATTTTTGCTGTTTTTAAAGCACTGTCTATAACTGTATGAATTTTCTCATAGTGTAATCTAGAAGCATACTCTGGTATAACTCCACCCCAATCTTTATGTTCGTTGATTTGGCTGTATAGTACGTTAGACAAGACTTCTCTACCGTTTTTAACTATGCTAGCAGCGCTTTCGTCACAGCTGCTTTCTATTCCCAAGATAAGCATTCTATTTATTCTAGTTTATCTGTGATATCTTGATCATTTAAAAAAATCAGTATTTTATTTAGTTATCAGAGGAGATCCTATGTAAAATGATTTAAATGTCTAAATTAATTAAACTCTGTAGCTGGAATGTAAATGGCATTAGGGCGGTAGCTAAAAAAGGTTTCTTTGAATGGTTAAATGCTGGAGATTTTGATGCTGTCTGCCTTCAGGAGACGAAGGCTCAGGTGGAGCAGTTAGAGCAGGAGTTTAGGAAAACTGAAAAATATCCACTGGTGCATTTTAATAGCGCTGAGCGTAAGGGTTACAGCGGTGTCGCTTCTTTCTTTAAAGAAGGTTTTAAGCCGACCCAAGTTTTAGATGGCTTCGATTTGGAATTAGCTGAGAAAATTACGAAGAAGTTAAACATGGAAATGAGTTTGGTAGAGGCTTTTAATTCAGAAGGGCGTGTAATTTGTAGTCATCACGATTTAAATGATAACAGCTCAAATAATTCGACTAATGATAATTTGGTAAAAGAGAGAACACTCGTCTTGTTTAATATTTATTTCCCTAACGGTGGAGCTAACCAAGAGCGTTATAGATTTAAATTAAAGTTCTATGATTTTTTTCTAGAATATCTAGAGGCTTATGAAGAGGAGTATCCGAATATCGCGGTAACTGGTGATTATAATACTGCTCATAACGCTATAGATTTAGCTCGTCCTAAGGATAATGAGCAAACATCGGGGTTTATTCGTGAGGAGCGTGATTACTTAGATCGTCTTCTAGATATGGGTTATACCGATACTTTTAGGTACTTGCATCCTGAGCCTGATAATTATACGTGGTGGAGTTATCGTACTGCGGCACGTAAGCGTAATGTGGGTTGGAGGATAGATTATTTTTTTGTTTCTAAAAGTCTTGTAGGGAAAGTTAAAGAAGCTGAAATTTTAAATCAGGTGGAGGGTTCTGATCATTGTCCAGTGAGTTTGGTGTTGGGGTTTTAATGAGTTCTGATATATTACTGAGTGAGATAGCATAATTTTTAATCAAGATGGCATACTTAATATTTAAGAAATGACCTTAACTTTAGAAACTATTTTTAATCGTCTAAATCCAGCTCAAAGAGAGGCTGTAGAAGAGACTGAAGGCCCAGTGATGGTTTTAGCTGGTCCAGGGACTGGAAAAACTCAGGTCTTAGCTTCACGTATCGCAAATATACTGAATAACCCAGATTTACAGATGAATCCTGAAAATATTCTCTGTCTAACTTTTACTGAAAGTGGTGTAGTCGCCATGCGTAATCGCTTGATAAGTATTATCGGTACAGCAGCTTATTACGTGAAAATTCATACTTTCCATTCTTTCTGTAACGAAGTCATACAGGGTAATTCAGAAATTTTTCCTAGCTTAAGCTCGGTAGCGGAGCTTGAGCAGATAGAGATAATCGAGAAACTAATTTCAGGGCTGGATGTCTCTAGTCCTTTAAAACCTTTTGCTGATCAGTATTTGTATAAGAATGAAGCACTCTATGTGATTAAATTACTTAAAAGAGAATCGGTAAGTCCAGATGATTTAGAGGCTTCTATCGCTTTTATTGAGCTTTTATCGAAAATAATTCACGAGGATATAATGAGCTTTATAGCCCAGAATGCTCGCTCACTGAAAGATGAGGACTGTTTAGTTTTTATAGATAATCTCGCGAATACTTTAAAACAGGCTGATCTAGAAATGTATTTATTATCTAACTCAGCATTAGATTTAAGCTTAGCGAAAGAAAAAATACAGAAATTTATTATTCAGGTAAGGAAATTTTTTAATCAGGCGACTAAGGTCGCTGATTTTAAATCGACTTTAAAAGATTTTTATACTAAGGCTATAGAGAATGTTCCTAAACAGTATGAGCTATTAAAGCTTTATCGAGGCTATATTAAAACTCTTTTAGAGAAGAGGCTCTATGATTTTGAAGATATGCTGCTTATGGTCATAAATGCTTTTAGTAAGCACCCTGATCTTTTAGCGACTTATCAAGAGAAGTTTCAGTATTTACTAGTCGATGAATATCAGGATACGAATGGCTCGCAGAATAAAATACTTGAACATCTCTGTTCTTTTTATCAAGATCAAGCGAATATCTTCGTTGTAGGGGATGATGATCAATCTATCTATAAATTTCAGGGAGCATCACTGGAGAATATCGGTTCTTTTTTCGGAACTTACCGAGAAACTCTTAAAATGGTGGTCTTAACTGAAAATTACCGCAGTCAGCAGAATATTTTAGATCTTTCACATTTTTTAGTTAGTCATAATCAGAACCAAATCATAGAGCTGTTTCCAAATTTAGAGAAAAAGCTACATGCTGCTACTGATATAGCTTTAGAGCCAGTAAAGCTCATGGCTCATCAGGATTTTAATTCAGAATTATTCTATATAGTAAAAAAAATCCAAGAACTTATTACTGAAGGCGTGCAGCCTGAAGAGATCGCAGTTTTGGTTAGGAATAATAAGGATGTTACTGCTATCGCTGATCTGCTTATAAGAGCCAGCGTGCCAGTGAAAACATACTCGAATGAGAATATTTTAGAAGATATTTTAATCGCTCAATTAATAGACCTTCTCAGAGTAATATCTAAGCCAAAGGCTCATAGTTATTTACTTTTTAATCTTTTACATTATGATTTTATTTTAGGTTCGGCTCTAGTGGGGGAAGCTTCTGTAAATTTAGGTGTTTCAAGCAATAATAATCTTTGTGAATTTACTAACAAGGCGGTTAAACTGCGTGAAATATGGAAATTAAATAAATTAAATCGTGATTCAGAACTTAGCCTTATTGAGTTGATGCTAGAGCATGAGCTGTTTAAGCCTTTTGCAGAGAAGATTTTAGATTTTCATCAGCGAGCTTCTAATCATTTTTTAGATAAACTCTTTGAAGATATTATTAATGAGTTTAATTATCTGAATTTTATAGTCAGTGATTTTAAAAATAATTTAGCTGAGGCTGCGAGTGTAAATTCAGACTTAAGTTTTAATCAGAATCTTAAGCTTAGTAATATTCAGGTAAATAATTTACAGAATTTAAATCAGCTATTCGCTGAAATTAAGGAATTACAGCTAAATCATAAAAACAAAGCAGCTTATGATGCTTCTAGCTCAGTCATCCCGATTTATCAGCTAGAGAGGTTCTTAGCACATATAGATAGGCTTCGTGAAAATAGATTAAAGCTAAATGCTGCTAGCATAGATGATTTAAGCCTTTCTGCGGTGCAGATTATGACTGCACATAAATCTAAGGGGCTTGAGTTTGAATATGTTTTTATGCATAAATGTGTAGATAAAATATGGGGTAATGTCACTAATCGTAGTAAACTCAGGCTGCCGCCATTCACTATCGGTGACTCCGTTCTGGAAACTAAAGAGTCTCAAAACGATGAGGAGCGTAGGCTGTTTTTTGTGGCGATGACAAGAGCCAAAAAAGAGGTCTTTATTAATTTCTTTAAAAAAGACGCTAACGCAAAGGATGTTAGTCCTTCACTGTTCGTCGAGGAGCTTTTAAGTTTTAGGGATAAAGAAAAAATACAGCTTATAGATGCTGCTGATAAATCTAATTATGGCTTAACTTCACTCTTAGAGAAGAACTTAGCTTTCCTAAGTTCCCATGAAGCTTCTCATTATACTGATACTAAAGTCCTAGATGCGGTGCTTGCTGAGTATAAACTCTCTGTAACACATTTAAATACTTTCTTGAAATGCCCGCGCAAATTTCTTTTTCAGAATTTATTAAGAGTGCCAGCTGCTAAAGATAAAAGTGCTAGCTTTGGTACTGCTGTGCATAATGCTCTCTATGAGACTTTTCTGCATATAAAGAAAAAAGATATGGACCATAAAGCCTTTCTCCTAAAGAGTTTCGAGCAGAGTTTGCAGCGTGAATACTTAGATGAAAAAGATTATGCAGATTCTTTAGCCTTAGGCTTAAATTCCTTAGCAGCTTACTACGATGAGTATCAGGATTCGTTTATAGAGAATGTGGAGTTAGAGTTTAATCATAAAAGTTTAGAGTATAAGGGGCTTAATCTTACTGGTAAGCTTGATAAAATAGAAGTTTTAGATTCTGTAACCCGCACAGTGAATGTCGTTGATTATAAAACTGGAAATCCTACCTATGCTGATTCGAAGCTTAAACCTGGTGCAGATTATCATAGACAGATAGCTTTCTATCAGCTTTTAACAGATCTTGCTTTTGAGCAGGGTGTTTCTACTTATAGAATGCAGTCTGGGGAAATAGATTTTGTGCAGCCATGTAAAACAGGTGAATTTAAGAAGGCTAAGATTTACATTACTAAAGAGGATTTAGCAAATTTAGATTTAGAGATAGAGAGTTTTAAAATTAAGCTTGCGAATAGAGATTTTAATATGACTGAGGATGTGAAATTATGCTCGGACTGCCAGTTTAAGAATTTGTGCTGTAGGTGAGTGGATATAGTATATCCTTATATTTATAACTAGATTGGGATGATAAGTACTAGAGAAATAGAAGAATCTATAAAGAAAATAACTGAGGCTCTAGATAAGGATAATTTCCCTTATGAATTCTTAGCCTCTTATAAGATTTCTCGATCCATGATTACTAGATTAAAGAATAAAAACAATAATCTCTCTAAGATAGAGGGGGATGTACTGTATAAGAATAAATTCTTTTTTCGTTCAATAAACGATAATATCTACAATACCTTTCAGGCAGTAAAAAAAGACTCATCTATACTAAGACATAATCCTAGATTTATTTTCATCACTGACTTTCATAGATGTTTAGTAGAAGATATTAAGACAAATGAAAACATAGATATAAGTTTTAGTGAGCTTCCTAAAAACTATAGTTTCTTTTTACCTCTTGCCAAAATTGAAAAGCATTCTAGCAAAGGAGAAAGTGAAGCTGACATTAAAGCCGCTGAGCAAATGGCGAAAATGTTTGATGAACTGATGATTGATAATAAAGAGGAAAGTATCTCAGAGAACGACTTTAATCTATTTTTATCAAGATTACTTTTTTGTTTTTTTGCAGAAGATACTGGTTTATTTGAAAAAGATTTGTTTAGTAAGATTTTATGGGAAAACACTAAAGAAGATGGTTCTGACCTTAACGATTTTTTTACAGAGCTTTTTGAAGTTTTAAATATCGAATCTAGGAGTGAGTTTAGGTCTTGTTTCTCAAAATTTCCTTATGTAAATGGAGGGCTTTTTCAGGAAAGAATTAAACTTCCTAATTTTTCAAAAAAAACTAGAAAGATTATTTATGAATCTGCAAGTACACTTGAATGGTCAGAAATTAATCCTGATATTTTTGGTTCAATGATGCAAGCCGTAGTTAGAAAAGATAAGCGCTCCAAGCTAGGCATGCACTACACTTCAGTAGAGAATATCCATAAAGTTATAGATCCTTTATTCCTGAATGATTTGCGAGATGCTATTGATATGGCTAAGTCTGCTAGTAATCCAGGGAAATCTTTAAGGAAGCTACTTTCACGAATAAGGGAAATTAAGATCTTTGATCCAGCCTGTGGTTCAGGAAATTTTCTTATCATTACTTATAAAGAGTTAAGAAAGCTAGAAGATGAAATTCACGAAATCTTAGGGCAGATCCCAAATTCGTCAGGCATCTCCCTGCCTAATTTTTATGGAATTGAGGTAGATCCTTTTGCAGTACAGACCGCTAAACTTTCCCTCTGGATTGCTTATCATCAGATGAATTCAATATCCAATGATCTTTTAAACTCTTCTATTAAATCTTTACCGCTAAAAGATAGCGGCAATATAGTCTGTGCTAATGCCTGTAGGGTAGACTGGGAGGATGTTTGCCCTAAAAAAAATGACGATGAGGAGATTTATATTATTGGGAATCCGCCTTATTTGGGGTCAAGGAACCAAGAAGCTAAGCATAAAGAAGATATTGAGCTTGTTTTATCCAGTATTGGTAATGGTTACAAAAAGCTTGATTACATAGCTTGTTGGTTTTTTAAAGCGATTAATATGATTGTTAATTATGATGCTCGCAGTGCATTCGTTTCAACTAATTCTATTTGCCAAGGTGAACAAGTACCCATATTATGGAAGTACATATTTGAAAATCATGATGTTTGTATTCACTTTGCTCATAAATCTTTTAAATGGATAAATAGTGCCAAAAATAATGCGGGGGTGACATGTATAATCATCGGTTTGTCTCAATTTGTCTCAATTGGTAATAGAAAATTAGTTTTATTTTGTGATAATCATCAAGCGAGTGTATCAAATATTAATCCATACCTAATAGCTTCATCAATAAAGTTCATAAAAAAGAGCTTAAGCCCTATTTCTCCATTGTTGAAAACTATGTCAAGTGGAAGTGAGCCTATTGAAAATGGTCATTTAATGATAGACAAAGACTCTTTGTTAATTATTCAGAGCGACCCAATTGCTAATAAATATATCAAAAAAGCCATCGGTTCGATTGAATTAATTAATAAAATTCCAAGATGGTGTTTTTGGATCGAAGACCATGAAATTCATACTGCGAGGCAAAGCGTTTTAATTAATGAAAGGTTAGAAAAGATAAAACAATTCAGAAGTAAAAGTAGGCGTATGGCTACATCCAAGTATAGTGAATTTCCTCATAGATTTACATCAAGGACCTATAAAGCCAAAGAATCGATCGTTGTTCCAGTCGTATTTAGTGAAAGAAGAGAATATTTAATTTCAGACTTTGTTTCAAAAGATACTGTAGTTTTAAAATCAGCCCAAGTAATCTACGATCCACCAGTTTATATTTTCGGCATAATCTCTTCTCACATGCACATGGTCTGGGTCAGAGCTGTAGCTGGAAGATTAAAAACTGATATCAGATACTCCTCAGAGCTTTGCTATAACACATTTCCCTTCCCAGAAATAAATAACAAGCATAAAGAAGCTATCGAAAATATTTCCTATCGTATTTTAGATGCTAGAGCAGAATATCCCGAAAAGACTCTAGCAGAGCTTTACGATCCAGATAAAATGCCAGCTAATCTCTTAGAAGCTCACAAGCATCTAGATGAAGCTATAGAGAAGTGTTACAGAGAAAGACCCTTTGAGTCAGATGAAGAGAGGCTAGAAGAGCTTTTTAAACTTTATGAAAAAATGACCAAACAATTAACAGCAGTTAACTAATCTCTCATAGGCAACTTTAATATCATATTCAGAAAATAAACTTTTCTTGCGCTCGCTCCAAGCCTGAACATACTCTGTGACAGCTTCTAAGGACTTAAGATCAGAATGCTTTAAAGCCCAGTGAACTGTAGAGAGCAGCTCCATATTATAAGGAGTTTCAAAGCCTCTAATTATGTTTTGGACTTTCTGAATTCCTGTCAGTGCTTCTGGATTTCCTGTTAAAACTTTTTCTGCAAGTTCTAATCCTAAGTCAAGAATTTCAATCTCTGATTGGGCTTTGTCGTTGTCGCCAGTACCTCTAATATAGTGTCCTTCCATGTCATTTAAGGTATGTCTTAAATTATCAGCATAAGGACCGAAGTGATGTTTTTGGAACCTGAGTTTGGAAAATTCTGCTAATCCAGCCTCCTTAGCAAAATAACAGAGTTTCTGGATTTCTAATTTACTTAGCTTATACTCTAACTGTCTATATAAAGTCATCAATTTAATTAATACAGCTCTTGATATAGTCATCTGTGGCTGAGTATGATTGATTGGAATTTCATAGACATTCGGAGAATATGGAATATACAGAATAATTTCTGTATCTAAGTCGAGAAGATATTTATAGATTAAATCTTTTACTGAATCCCACTCCAGCCCACCATTGCCACAACCTAACGGTGGAACAGCGATAGACTTTATCTTATATTCTTCTATTATACGCTTTAGATCACTAAGTCCTGAATCGATGTATTCAAGCCTAGAATTATCTTTCCAGTGATCTTTAGTCGGAAAATTAATAATATATCTAGGATTATTTTCAAAGAAACCCAAATCAAAAACTAGATTAGAGCCTATGCTCATATATTTCAAGTCGCAGGCTTTTTTATACTTCAAAAAATTACTCGGCCATTTTTTTTTGAACTGCAAGGCGATTCCTTTGCCCATCACCCCAACACAATTAACAGTGTTTATTAATGCTTCGCACTTAGAATCTAATAAGTTACCCTGTACTTCTTTTATCGGCATAGCAAATATCTAAAAATAAAAATCCTTATTAGCCCTTACTTTTATACTACTATCTACCATTTTAGCTTTGACGATATCACATCGTCTATCATCAAAAGTAATAATTTCTTCAATTAGATCAAGAGCTAACTCTTTATAGACTAAGAATTCAGCTTGTCTTAATTCTTTTCTTTTCACCCAGAGAGGCTTTTTATAATTATTTTCATTCTGCCAATATTTT
This sequence comes from Pseudomonadota bacterium, assembly GCA_009924885.1. Classification (GTDB taxonomy): domain Bacteria; phylum Cyanobacteriota; class Vampirovibrionia; order LMEP-6097; family LMEP-6097; genus LMEP-6097. The sequence goes on from RFQS01000003.1 coordinate 10,674, forward strand.
GAAAAGCCTCCACAGAGCGGCTCTTCAAAGAAAATTTCCCATTTAATATTGTTGATATCATCAGGTCTATAGAAACAGCGGGCATTTGCTAAAACAGGGTGCATGTCATAAAAAACACATTGAACTCCTTTATCTATAATTCTTTGAATAGAACTGATTAAATAAATGATTTGCTCTTGAGCAATAGAACCCTCGTGGCGAGTTTCTTTATTAGCATAAAGCATTGGAGATCTAGGTGCAAAATAGAAAGGCACGTAATCATGTAGAGTGCCATAGGGTGGATGATTAATACTAATTTGACTACGTCTACTCTGCACATCATTATTAGCAATGCTTTTAAAATCAATTTCTCTCAAATAGTTTAAAGCTAATAGCTTAGAGTATTTCAAGATGCTATCCAAATTCAATATCGAAGTGATATGAAAGATCGGTGTTTTTCTAATATGTTCTTCTGGTCTGATATTCACAAAACCTCTTTTCTTCCAAACTAATTAAAAACTATACAAACCACAGCACCCTTACTTTTGTAAGCTTGGTAAATTTGCTAAGCTTACTAACCTTTATGTTTTAGAATTAATTTAATGCCAGATTTCGTAAAAGTAGATTATGAACAAACCAAAGATAGTACTAAAACTAATGAACTTGGCATGCGTGAAATGCAAGCTAAAGCCTATGCGGAAAGGAATCGTCAGTATCTTCTATTAAAAGCACCTCCAGCTTGTGGTAAATCAAGAGCCTTGATGTTTATTGCTTTAGACAAGCTTTTTAAGCAAGGTATTAAAAAAGTTATAGTTACAGTTCCCGAAACGGCGATAGGTTCATCATTTAAATCAACAAAGCTTACCGATAGTGGTTTCTGGGCAGATTGGCTCGTGAATGACAAATACAATCTATGTTTACCTGGTATTGATACTAAAAAAGTTGAAAAGTTTCAAGAATTTTTAAATTCTGACACAGAGAAAATACTTCTTTGTGCTCATGCGACTTTTAGAAATGCCTATTCCATTTTAGATGCAGAACTTTTGGATAATTGTTTAATTGCTATTGATGAGTTTCATCATGTTTCGGCTGATCCTAATAATAATCAGCTAGGGGAACACATCCGTGAAATAATACAGCGGGATAAATCTCATATTTTAGCGATGACAGGTTCCTATTTTAGGGGAGATGCTGTGCCGATCTTGAGTCCTGCCGAGGAACAGCTTTTCACCAAAGTTACATATACCTACTATGAACAGCTCAATGGGTATGAGTATTTAAAATCTTTAGGGCTAGGTTATCATTTTTACCAAGGCAGATATCTAGATGCCATTAATGAAGTATTAGATACAAACAAAAAAACTATTATTCATATTCCTAATGTAAATTCAGCTGAGTCTACAAGAGATAAAGCAGAAGAGGTCGGAATCATTATTGATAATATCGGAGAGATCGAAAAAGAAGATCCAGAAACTGGTTTGATTTATGTCAAACGAAGAATTGATGGGAAAGTCATTAAAGTTGCAGATTTAGTAAATGATGATCCCAAAGCAAGAGATAAAATAAAAAGCTTCCTTTATAAAATCAGTTCAGCAGATGATCTTGATATTATTATCGCTTTAGGTATGGCTAAAGAAGGTTTTGACTGGGAGTTTTGCGAACATGCACTCACTATCGGTTATCGTAATTCTCATACAGAAGTTATACAGATCATTGGAAGATGCACTAGAGATAGTAATAATAAAATTCACGCTCAGTTTACTAATTTAATCGCTCAGCCTGATGCTGAGGATTCAGAAGTTAAAATAGCCGTTAATAATGTCCTTAAAGCTATTTCTTGTTCTCTGCTCATGGAGCAGGTTCTAGCACCAAAATTTTATTTTAAAACAAAGAAAATAGAAGATGATAAATCCTCTGGTCAGCGTATATTTATTAAAGGTTTTAAAGAACCAAGTACAGAAAGGGTTAAGCAAATTTGTGAAACAGATCTTCAAGATCTAAAAGCTTCAATTATGCAAAATGATCTTATTGTCAAAGCCATTCCTGGAACTGTTCCTGCGGAAACAATTAACAAAAATTTGATACCTAGAATCATTAGAGAAATTTATCCTGATTTAAATAACGATGAAGTGGAAGAACTAAGACAGCACGTAGTTGCAGATGCTGTAATTAAAAAAAGTACTATTAATGAAGCTGGAGATAATACTAAATTTATAACTATGGCAAATAGATTTATTAATATTGATGAATTGAATATTGATTTAATTGATCAAATTAATCCTTTTCAAAAAGCTTATGAAATTCTTTCTAAATCAATTACAGCAAGAATGTTAAAGGTCATCAGAGATACTATAGATACTACAAGAATTGATATTGAGCCAGAAGAAGCTATAGCACTGGCTCCTAAGTTGAAGCAATTTGTAGAAGAGCAAGGAAGAGAGCCAGAGATTCAATCTATAGATCCCTTTGAAAGACGTCTTGCTGAAGTAAGATTGTATATAATTAATCAAAAACGCAAGCATGGACTAGGATAGAACGAATGGACATGAATAAAGAAGATCTTTTAAAAATTCTAGCCGAAGATGATCTTGGGATTTTCGATGCTAAACCTAAAAACTCCATTAATACTAATATAGACTCTAAATTAGTAGATAGCTTTGAAGAGATTATTAATTTTTATGAAACGAATCATAGGCTACCAGAGAAATCTAAAGATCCACTTGAGAGAAGATTGAGTATTAGCTTAGATTCAATACTCAAAGACCCTAAGAAAAGAGAAGCTTTGAATGATTATGATAAGTATAAGTGGTTTACTGAGATAAAAGAAGAATCCCTAAATGCTACTTTATCAAATGATCAGATTCAGATTTTTGATGAGGATGATTTAGATATCTTTAACTTAAAACACGTTCCTCATAAGACTTTGGTAAGGCCAGAATATGTAGCCAAAAGAAAAGCTTGTAAAGATTTTGATAAGTATAGAAACTTATTTATTGATTGCCATCGTGAATTAAAAGCGGGTTTAAGAACTTTAGAAAAATTCTCTAGTGAGCAAAGCGGTATTAAAGCAGAATGCTTTTACGTACTTCGAGGAGTTTTATTATATGTCGTAGAAATCGGACAGAGAGAGAAATCCAATGATAAATTCAATGCTCGCTTAAAGTGCATTTTTGAAAATGGTACAGAATCCGATATGCTGTTAAGATCCCTAGCTACAGAACTTTATAAGCATAATGGTAGGAGAGTCAGTTCCAGGCTAGATATTCAAAATACTTTTAATGAAGATCTCGAAAAGGCGACTGGTTACATTTATGTTCTTAGATCTTTATCTACAGATGATAGAATTAAGTCCTACCGCCATCTTCATAAAATAGGCTTCACTAATAATCCAGTAGATCGCCGTATAAATTATGCAGATAAAGATCCCACATTTTTATCATCTAAAATTAGCTTAGCTGCGTCATATAAGTGTTTTAATCTAAAACCTAATGCTCTTGAAAATTTAGTTCATACTTTTTTAACTAAAGCACGCTTAGATATTGAGATTCTAGATGATAATGGAGCTATTTATAGACCTAGAGAATGGTTTTCAGTACCGTTTGAAATTATTAATCAAACAGTTAACTTAATTTTAAATGGACAAATTACTTATTATGATTACGATCATGTTAATGAAGCCATTGTTTTAAGAAATTCATCTTCAGATGACTTCTTCTAAAGCCTTCCAGCTCTTACACTCTTTATGAATCTGAAATTCTATATGCTTGTAAAGTAGCTGCAAACATGATTTTAATTCATTATTCTGTGAGTCAAGGCTGAAAGCCAATTCTGGGACGGATGAGGAAATATTATTATCGAGCTGATGCTGATGGTGCTGTACGCCTGCCTCAAGACTAGATTTAATCTCCCCTAAACTCACCTGCATATAATTTACAAGGAAGTCTTCTATCAAAATTTCTCTTAAAGTGATTTTTTTATTTTCAGTATTAAAGGGTGAGTTTAGCTGGGTATCTTCGTCCTGAAAAGATACCTGAAAATCAGTGTCCAAGCTGCTTAGTGGTGATCTGTCTAAGGCATCTAAAAGCTTGAAGGTGAATTTTTTTAAAGGGACTATATGATCGTCTGTGTGGTAGCCCTGTCTGTAGATCTCATAGCCTTCTGTGCTGCATATAGAGCCACTGCTGAGGTCGAAATATTGTGGTATTTGCTTTGCTTGTCTACGTTTGCGTGTGAGTGCGCAGGTGTTTAAGTCTGGCTTGTAACCAAGCTCGCAGATTATGCACCAAAGAAATTCTATGCTGAGAAGTAGCTGCTGATTCGTTTTAATTTCATCGGACTGCTCATGAATTCCGCTTTCTGCGTTTTCGTTGTTAGTAGCTTTATTTAAATGCCCTGCTGTAATGCTTTTAAGGTATCTCAAGTAAATATCTAAAAGCTCAAAGAAATTTCTCGTGCTATCGCACTCATTTGAGATTTTTTCAGTAATTTCTGATGCGAAAAAAGCTAAATTCAGGGCTATGAGGTCAGAGCAGCCTAGTAGGAAATTATTTACTATGCTGACTTCTGAGACTATATCTAGGTTTTTTCCTTTGGCAAGTAAAAAATCGCAGTGATTTAAAGTCTGGGTTTTCGCTGCAAATGAGCTGTTCATGCGCCTAGCACCTTTAGCGATAGCTGAAACTAAACCATTTTCGGGAGTTAAAATTTTTAATATTCTATCTGCTTCACCGAGCTTTTGGGTTTTAAGAATAATCCCAGAGCTTCTATACTGCATTAAATACCCCAGCTCATAGTTACTGGATCTATCGGAGTAAAACCTTTATCTGAGATAAGTATGCTGTTTTCGTATCTATAGCAGGATTCTGGTAAAGTTTCTGTATTAAAATCTGTCGCGATAAGTTTTACTTTAGCTTTGTCACTTGTTGAGAGTTGTTCATCTAATCTAGAAATAATGGCACTTGCAATATCGGCATCACCACTCACTTTACTATTGAAATAGACTAAAACATCGACTTGTCCCTGATTTGATAGGCTGATAGTGTCACCAAGTATTTTATCTACGTGCATCTCGATGTCATATTTTTTTCCACCAGCAAAAGGATTAATCTCACGAGGCACCGAAAGCACTATCGCTTCACCAGATTTACCTGATGGGTAAGTATAACTGCGGTATTTACTTTCTAATTTACCTAGCTCTTCCATTTGCCATTTAGTGCGTTCGCTTTTCCATGATCCAGTGGTGCAGATAGGTGTGATAATCTTATGACCATTATCTATTGCAGCCATAACGCTGCTTGCAAAAGGAATCTCTGGGTTATCGCTGTATTGAACGAAAGCTGGATCATAGCCTTCTACTTTAGTTATGGATAAAGACACACCAAAGCTTTTTGCTTCTTTATAGAGGTGTTCTAAGCTTGAAAAGTTAATGCCACCTTTTTTAGTAGTACTAGCTGATACCGCACAGCCTTCGCAGCCTATTGGGCAGGAATTCATATGCCTCTCATGGAAGATGTGTTTGAGGTAAAAATCTTTCTTATTTGCTGAGTTTAAAACTAACTCAGACTTCGTAGCTAAGGCTAATTCCATTAATTTTTCATTATACTATAGTTTTTTACTTAATTATCTTTACATTACTCGTAAAGTTTAGCATTTGGTAAAGATTTGCATGAACAGCGGATTTTCGTTATGGAGCTGTGCATTAGTCTTTTATAGAAGCTGTTTATTTTTCTGTTTATAAACAAAGGCTAAAACTTCAGCTACTGCGACATAAAGATCTGGGGTGATTTCATGATCGATTGGGCAGTTTTTATACAAAGCACGAGCAAGTGGAATATTCTCAACTATCATCACATCTGCTTCTTTGGCAAATTCCTTAATCCTTGCAGCAAGTAATCTGCTACCTTTAGCTACTACTATGGGTGCAGAAGAACCGTTACGATTATATTTTAAAGCTACGGCTAAGTGAATAGGGTTGGTTACCACAACATCAGCTTCTTGGACATTAGCTTTAAGACCCTTTTTTTGACCTACAGCTCTTTGTGCTTGTTTCATTCGTCCTTTAATATGAGGATCACCTTCTTGGTTCTTATATTCTTGTTTTACTTCTTCTTTGGACATTTTTTGATCTTCACCAAATTGCCACTTTTGGTAGACATAATCGACGATACTTAATATAAGCATTACAGCTGCGATTTTCATGCAGAGATCCCATGCTATGGCTCCGACTGCATTTAACGTACCTATAAGGCTAATCGGTTTCATAATAACTGTAATTAAATGATTATTAATGAACATTGACCAAGTCATCGCTGCGATAATAGTCATCTTAGTTAGCCCTATAGCAGTAGTGATAACAGAGCGAAGAGATACTAACCTTTTCATACCATTTATGGGATTTATTTTATTGATATCGAATTCTAGTGGTTTAAATGAAACGTGTAAGCCTACTTGAGCTACAGTGCTGATAAATACCGCAAGCCAAATAGTAATTAAAAGTGGGGCACAGAGCATTACATATTCACCGATAGCAGAGGTGATTAGTGCGAAGTAGCCATTACTGTTTACTTCTTCGAACCTTACTCTTGAAAAAAAATGTCTAAATAGATAAGCGATTTTAGCTGAAATAGCAAGACCAGTTAAGCAGAGCATTACTAAACATACGAAAACACCTATAGTTCCAGACAGATCTTGAGATCTTGCTACTTGCCCCTGCTCCCTGCTCTGTTTCAGCTTCTGGGAGGAGGCCCGTTCGGTTTTGGAGTCTTTATCCTCGTCTGGCATCCGAGCTAGTATATTCCCTGTATATAGTTAGCCTATGCTGGGTTTTATGGGGGAGAGGCTGAGGTATTTCCTTAAATCCGAATCCCCATAAAGAACTCATCAAAAAAGTCCATTAGTTTTTCTGTAAAGAAGTCGTCTAAGCTAACCCAGTAATTACCAAGCATCATGCTTAATAGTATGGAGCCGAAAATTAATTTTAACGGCTGTATCATAAAGAACATACTTGCTTGTGGCAGTATTTTAGAAACTAGAGTAGTAAAGAGGTCTAGCACTAATAATATGCCTACAAATGGCAGAGTTAGTTCTAAAGCATAGAGAAATATTTTCCCGAATATTGGTAAGAACTGAGACATAAGTAACCCAATATCTAATTCAAATTTATTAATCGGTAAAATCTCATAACTTTTAGAGAGCATGAAAAGCACTATATAAAAGCCATTAGCTTTTAGAAAGACGAAATTCGCTGTGAATACCAGTATGTTCGTCATGGGACTTACTTGTGCTTGGACTGTCGGATCGAATAAAGAAGAGGCACTTTGCCCCATCTGGGTACTTGCAAGCTGACCCATAGTCGCTATCGCATCAAAGACTATACTAAAAAAGAAACCTATAAAAAAGCCGATAAGTAATTCAAAAGACAGGGCTATTAATAAATGCCAATTGTCTAAAGGTAAAATACTATTAGAAGTACTCATCGCTTGAGAATAGAGGACTGTGCCAAGCATAATCGATAAGCCTATCTTGTATTGAGGTGGAATCTGACGTTTCGATAAAACTGGCATGATGAGCATCATGCCACCGACTCTTGACATAACAAGAAAAAAGTTAAGAATGATTTCTATAGTAATAAATTCAATATTAAAATTCATTTCTTGTAAGACCTTTCGTCTTTTTAATTTTCACTTTCTCAAATCGCTTCACAGAGTTGAATTCCTTTACTAGTGCCTAGGTGGCTGAGCCTTTCGTGTGTGATGTTAATTATTTTAATGGCGTCTTCATAGCTGCGAATACCACCAGCTGCTTTGATCTGTACGAAAGGTTCTTTATCGTAAAGGTCTAAAAGATTTTTTATTTTACGAATAAGTTCAGGGTTAGCTTGAGCTTCTAATCCTTTAACTTCGATAAAGCCAGTAGAGTTTTTATATGAAATATTTATCTTCAGTGAAGAATTTAGTTTTTCTTTTTTCTGTTTATAGTAGTGAGCGACACGGGCTAATATCTCTATGGAATATTTAAGCTGTTCATCATTTAGTAATTCACAGGAGAAAATGGGTTTTAAGCAGATATGTAAGTCTTCTAGATTTTCATATTTATTAGTGAATAAAGATTCTAAATCAAAGATTTTATCGATAATAGATGTTAAATCTTCGTAAATAGGATTTACCGTTATGGGAACTTCATTTAAAAGATATTTAGGATTAATTACTGGGTCAAGCTCTAAAGCACCGTCTCTAAGAGCGATTTCGCACTCTTCTAAAAGAGCTGCTTTTTCTACTTTTAGGAAAAATTTTTCAATCAATTCGTCCAATTTATCTTTTTCGGGATCATAGGAAATTTTATTTTCAGGAAAGGATATTACAGCAGAACATCTATAGATAGGTGCTAGATCCTTGATAAAGGCTGGTCTTATGCAGATGGAATTAAACCTGTAGGCGACTGCCTCTTTCGCTAGTACCAGTAAAGAATCTGGGCTTGCATTAATATCAAGTTTCGTATGATCTATAAGATGATTAATAGTTTGTGTAATCATTTAAACTTATTATCGCAGTCTTGCTATTATCGTTCAAATATAAATCTGTTTAAGACTATTAAGTTTAAATAGACTATAAGTTGGTAAATTAGTATGGCAAGCCAAGAAATTATTGTAATTAAGATCGGGACTTCATCTATTACAGATATTAAATCTGGTGTAGATTATAAGACCATTAATCTGCTAGCAAAGGCAGTCGCTGAGCTTAAAGCCCAAGGACATACTTTAGTAATAGTAAGTTCTGGAGCTATGAGCTTAGGTATTTGTAAATTAGGTTTAGATCATTCTCATTCAGGCAATGTCGCTTATAAACAAGCCCTAACTTCAGTAGGACAGGTAAGTCTGATGAATGCCTACGATAATATTTTTAAATACTATGGCTATAGTGTGGGGCAAGTGCTGATTACGCATAAAGGTCTAGATGATAAAGAACGTAATGACTGTATTAAAGGTACTTTTGAAAATATTTTTAAATTAGGAGTTATACCAGTAGTTAACGCGAATGATACTGTAACTTCTGAAGAGCTCGCTTACGGTGATAATGACAGCCTTTCAGCTAGAGTCGCGGTATTGCTGCAAGCTCAAAAGCTTATATTCATTACTGATGCTGGTGGTTTCTATGATAAAGATCCACACTTAGACAGCTCAGCGAAGCTAATAGAGAGAGTTACAGATATAGATGATTATATTTATTCCTTAGCTGGTGAAAGCAGTACGAAAGTCGGTCTAGGTGGCATGAAAAGTAAAGTAGAAGCAGCTCGTATCTGTATGGATGATAAAGTTAGGCTTTTAATTACTGGTAAGAAAGAGGTTTCTAAGCTCGGAAATCTTTATGATTCTGATATTAAGATCAAGGGAACTTGGTTTTATAAATAGATAGCTGGAATGACGTAAATTTTTTCTGAAATTTTATAAACTTCATCACCGTTATTAATTACTATTCCATATTTGCAGTTATGCTCTTCTATGAATTTTTTTAGGCTTATTAATGATTTATTTTCGATGCGGGTTCCAGATTTAATCTCAATCGGTATTAAGCCAACTTTGCTTTCTATGATTAAATCTATTTCAGCTTGATGATGTGTGCGATAAAAATAGAAATTACTTTTAATTAATTTCACTTGAAATTTTTTAATTAACTGTTCTATAACAAAACTCTCCCAGATTTTTCCGAATGAGGGTTGATTTAGTAGTTCTTCTGTCGAATTTATATTTAGTTTTGAACTAATGAATGCCGTATCCTGCATATGCCCTTTGGGCATTTTAATTAGTCTTTTTGTAGTATTTTTAGTATAGGAGTTCAGTTTACGCCATATAAAAGTTCCCTCGACTATCTCTAGATAATTTTTAACCGTCGGCTGGGAGACATCTAAAGATTTTGCAAAATTTGAAGCATTGATGATATCAGCATTTGCATAAATTAGCATCTGAATAAAACGTTTGTAAGTTTCCATCTGCAAGTTAGGGAAAAGATTTCTGATATCTCTCTCTATATAGTTTTTGAAATAGTTTGCTATCCACTGCTCTCGAAAAATTTGATTTTTAGATTTAGTAACTAATTCTGGATATAAGCCAGAGGCACATAATTTATATAGATCATTTCTTTTGTAAAGGGCTTTTAATTTAAGAAATTTCTCTGGATTATTTATGTAATCATAGAATTTGGATGAAGCTGTGCGTTGAGCCTCATCCCAGCTGAAAGTTGGCACTTGTAAGCTAGCGATTCTTCCAGCTAGTGATTCACTAATATTGCGAATTAACTCTGGTGAGCTTGATCCACTGATAAGGAACTGACCATTTTTATCTCGATTCCTGTCTATCGCTACTCGAAGAGCGGGAAATAGTTTAGGTGAAAGCTGGGCTTCATCTATAATTAAGGGGCCTTTGGTCTCTGCTAAGAAAAAATCAGGATTATCATTTATTCGTTGAAAATCACTATCAAGCTCTAAATCATAAAATTTCCCTTTGGGTAAAACTTTTTTTAATAAAGTTGATTTACCGACCTGTCTTGCGCCGAGTAAGCAAACGCAAGGGAAATTCTCCAGTAGTATTTTAATGGTTTTTTCTAATTCTCTTGGATAGTTAGAGTTCATGAAATCTTAGGCTAGATGCCCCTTTTATGTTTTACAGTAACGCTTTTCATTGCTTCATTGATATTATACCGTGTAATTTGAAAGTCTAGCTTTGAAACTACGCGGTATGATGTTTTGCGTGTTCGACCATCGCTCAGATTAAAGAATTTTCCAGAATAGTGTAAATAAAAAAGCCCTCCTGAGAATTTCCAAGAAGGGCTTTTTAATGTGGAGCGTGTATCGACTACACGCCCATTTTAATTAATGACTTAAGACAGTTTAGTAAACAGATAAATATCTATTTATTTCCCACTCAGAAACAAAAGCTCTATACTCTTGGTACTCTTTATGCTTAGTTTCTAAGAAATGCTCGAATATATGCTCGCCAAGTGCAGATTTAACGATAGCTGAACCAGCCATACACTTGATAGCTTCATTTAAATCACCAGGAAGTGCATTAATATTACGATCTGTGAGTGTTTCCATCTCTAGTTTGTAAATATTATCGTTAACTTCAGCTGGAGGCTCTATCTTGTTTCTAACGCCATCTAAGCCTGCTTCTAAAAGAACTGCGAAAGCTAGATAAGGATTAGTACTAGGATCTGGACATCTTAATTCTACTCTAGTACCTATGCCACGAGTAGCAGGGATTCTGATTAAAGCACTTCTGTTTAATTTAGACCAAGCTATATAAACTGGAGCTTCGTAGCCTGGAACTATTCTCTTGTAACTGTTTACTAATGGGTTAGTTACGGCTGTAAATTCTTTAACGTGCTTTAAAAGCCCGCCGATAAAGTATCTCATAGTTTCAGAGATGCCATCTGCTTTAGACTCATCATAGAAAGCATTTTTTCCATCTTTAAATAGAGACATATTACAGTGCATACCACTACCGTTTACGCCAGCGATAGGCTTAGGCATGAATGTAGCGAAAAGACCATAACTATTAGCTATAGCTTTAGTAGCCCATTTGAAAGTAAGAACGTTATCCGCTGTTTCTAATGCTTCAGCGTATTTAAAGTCGATCTCATGCTGAGAAGGTGCAACTTCGTGGTGACTTGCTTCTACTTCAAAGCCCATCTCTTCTAAGCATTCTATGATAGATCTTCTAACATCAGAACCTTGATCTAGTGGTTCTACGTCGAAATAACCAGCTTTGTCGACATACTTAGTCGTCGCTAAACCTTCCTCATCAGTGTCGAATAAGAAAAATTCACATTCAGGTCCAAGATTGAATGAATAACCTAGATCAGCAGCTTGTTTTAAAACTCTCTTCAGATTATTACGAGGACAACCCATAAACGGCGTACCATCTGGATTGTAAATATCACAGATAATTCTAGCTACTGCATCTTCTTGTGGTCTCCAAGGGAGGATTTGGAAAGTACTGATGTCTGGATTAAAGTACATATCTGAAGTTTCAATAGTTCTGAAACCTCTGATAGATGAGCCGTCTAGCATCATCTTGTTATCTAAGACTTTTTCTATCTGTCCGATAGGAACAGAAATATTTTTTACAGTACCGTGTATATCACAGAACTGAAGACGTATAAATTTTACGTCATTAGCCTTGGCCAACTTTATGACATCTTCTCTAGTTTTAGGTTTTTCTCTCATGCTTTTGAAAATTTTATCAGAAACATTAAATATTTAAGTGTAAAGTTCTTGTAAAAATCGACTCGCAGTAAAGTGTAATAACTTATTTATTGAAATGGTAAAATTATTATTTTGTTTTACTTTGTAGTTACTAGAATGATAGTGCCTAGGGCTATAGATGACTCAATTAAAAATTTTTATCTTTCCACGTGCTTCGCTGTGAATAGTCTATTTGCTAAACCTCAGATTAAAGAAGCTGAGATCATAAAATTATCAGCAAAAACACCCTCAGTTACAGTCGAGGATACAGGTGCCATGGATGAAAATCTACATCCTCAAAGAACTTTTACTAATCCCCGGCTCGAAATCTTCCTGAATTTTAATAATCTAGAGAGATGCTTAAAGGAGTTTCACGAATTTACGAAAACCACTCTAAAAAATAATGATTTTGGTGATTATAACCCTACTATTAAGGATTTATCGAAGGTATATAAAAATATAATTAGCACTTATGGCACTTCTTCTAACGAATCTTTTCAAGTAATGAAAGAAAATCTTTTTAATTTACTTGCTGATATTCAAGCTAGTAATGCTAATGAAGATATGAAGTCTGATTTGAAAGATGCATTGAAAACAACGCTGGCTAAATCTCTTCAAGAGTTAAATAAATTTGAACATCAAAACATTCTTCAGCAAAATGATATATTGAACGGAAATTCAAATTTTATTAAAGCTTATGATGGTGAAATTTATCATGGCAGTACAGCGTATCATGAGGTTCTTTACAGTAATGCTAATTCCAAGGTGCCACTAGAAGCAAGAGTCAAAAGTTTTAAATCAAGCTCTGGTAAAACATTAGCTGTTAATAATGGTTTGTATGGAGATGGTGTTTATTTCTCACCGACCCTTAAATCAGCCACAGGTTATGCTAAGCACTACTCCATATTGTTTGATAGAGAAGAAGCTTTGATTAGTTCCCATTCATTAACTAAGGAGCAAAGATTATTTGATTCAAGATTTGAAAAGGCTTTGCTAAAAGTGTTAAGTGAAGATCCACCTAAATTATTTGATAAAAAAAACTCAGAGTGGACAAATCAAAATTTAGCTATTTATCAAAAATTTTTAAAACAATATCAAGGATGGTTGTCATCTAAATTTAAAGAATCTATAATTTTGGATTCTTTAGTCGATAAAAAAAATGACGCTATTGTTTTACTAACTTATCAGGGTAGAGGTAATCAAGATTTATGGGAAGCACAAAAAATATCAAAGGCACTAACGGGTGTTCAAAAAAATCTGCAAATCCTGGACGCAGTGATGAAAAGTTCAGATAAGGAAGTTGAGCACCTAAAGGATTTACGCAGTGTAACTGCCATTGCTCCACAATTAATTGGGAAATACTGTTCAGAGTTAGGATTTGATGGACTGATTGGGGCTGAGCATGCTGATTGGCAAAAAAAATTGAAGAAAAATTATAATTTATTTAGTCCTTTATCTGAACTTAAAACATCAGTCACTGAAGCTAAATTAGCAGTAGAAGATATTAAATTTATCAAAGATGTACATAAAAAAATACAAAAAGATTTAGAAAAACAACCAGAACATTACAAGTCTTTAGATATTAGGCACCACTATCTTAAAGAATTGATCCAGTTTGTTGAAAATCGCTCGGTCGATAATCCTGATCAAGACTTACTCTTGTCGAAAAGAGATGATGAGTATTTAAAACATTTATTAAAGCAATTTGGCTCTTATAGTGCTGATCAATTTAATTTGATGATTAATTTATTTGATCGAGGTGATGGAATTCCTGTTCGAAAGTATGATTCTTGTTAATTTTGCTAAAATGTTAATTTCGATCAAATAATTATGCAAGCAAATTTCGACGTAATCATTATAGGTGGCGGACATGCAGGTTCGGAGGCGGCACATGCTTCTGCTAGGTTGGGTTTGAGTACATTGCTTTTAACTAACAATGTCGATCAGATA
>RFQS01000021.1 GCA_009924885.1 Pseudomonadota bacterium
CTAATGTTTTTCAGTAAATCGATAGAAGAGTTATTTAGAAAGCTAAAGCCCCAGTTGATATTGAAAAAATGTGTTTCACTTGAGCCGAAAATCTCTGGGTGACTGTTTAATAATTCAGTTAATTTAGTAGTCCCTGAACGGGGACAACCAACTACGAATACTAATTTTTCAAATGATCTATTCATTAATATTTAAGATCCAAAATTTCGTTGAATATTTTCATAAGCCTGAATTGAATCTCTAATCTCATTTATATCAAAAAAATCTTTGTTATATGTGTTGCTGCTTAAATAAAATTCAGCATAACTTGCATCTGTGATGAAGTTATTGGCAAGGCGGTTGTGATTGGAGCTTGCTAGTAGAATTAAATCAAAATGCTTAGCATTAGTGGTGCTTGTAAAAATATCAAAGACCTCTTCCTCTGTGAATTTTAAGACTTTATTTTCTTCTGCCATTCTTTTGGCTAGAATGGTATTTTTTAATTCCTCTAAACCTCTTTCTCTTGCCGTGTTGCTTGGGAAAATGGATACCTTGACTGTGTCATTTTCCAGTGAAGTGAAATGAGTAGGAAATACTTCTAAGAATAAGGTGAGTTGATAGCAATTCTTTTTCTCTAAAAGCTTTTGAATTAGCTTGATGTTGCTGTCACTTATAAACTCTGCGACTATCGCAATATTACTAAGATTGTTCATTAGTACCTGTTTTAGATAGCTTATCAATTAAGAAGGCTAGTATAGGTGGCGTTACTAAAGTTGTTGTGATAACTACTATAACGGCTATTGCATATAATCTATCATCGACTACGCCAATAGATTTGCCAACTGAAGCGAAGATTAGGCCGACCTCTCCTCTTGGAATCATACTGACACCGATTAAAATTCTACTAAATTTTTCTTTCGAAGGGAAAGCCCAGCCACAGGCTAATTTTGACAGAATTGCTACTAAGCATAATGCGATAGAGGAGTAGATAACGGTAGGGTCTTGCAATACTGAGACATCAACATTTAATCCAGTTACTACAAAAAATATTGGAACCAAAAACATGGAGATAGGTTGAATATATTCTTCTAGAGACCGCTGCACAACTCCATTTTCTGCGTTTTCGTCGTCCTCATGATCCTCATGTACCTGCAGTACACTGCGGTCATTCGTCCTCCTCAGCCTTGAAACTGCACGCTGTGCAGCGGTCTCTTCTATAGTTTTACTTGAGTGAAAATCCTTGAAATGCACATCATCAAGTATTAAACCCATACAGAAAGCCCCGACTATTGTTGCAAGCCCAAATTGATTAGCTAAGTATGCACCCATGAAGCAGATTAGCAGAGCTAAAGATAGCATCATGCCAGGAACATCCCATAGCCTTGGTTTGCGAGCAGTCCCATTTTGGGGGTGCCCTGAATCTTCAGTTTCTCCGTCCCTCTTGTTATTTAACCTTTTCGCCAAGAATAAACCTGCTAATACTGACAGGAGTATGAAGATTATGGCTTTTAGGCTGATGCTACCAATCGAGATGAAATCTATAACGCCTGTAACAGCTATGCCAGAGACGACTGCAAGTATTATTAGCCCTAAAATATCATCTATGACAGCTGCCCCTAAGACTATTTTGGCTTCTTTGGTGCCAAGAAAATTAAGATCTTTGAAGACCCTTGCCGTTATCCCGACCGAGGTGGCTGTTAGCATAGCTCCGATAAATATTTTACTTATATTAGGTAAATCTTGGATAATCATCCCTGAGACGTAGTAGCCGAGAATGAATGGCATTATGACGCCAATGCTTGCGACAAGTAGAGATTTCATACCTACTGCCACCATCTCCGAAAGCTGAGATTCCAGCCCAACTTCGAAAAGAAGAATTATCACACCTAATGATGAAAATATTTCAAGAGTCGAATTATCTTTTAAAAAATCAAAGCCATTAAAACCCAATAAAGAAAAGCTAGCTAAGGTAACACCTGCTAATAATTCCCCGAGTACCAAAGGTTGTTTAAAACTGTTAGCTAAAACCGCCCCGACTTTAGCAGCTAATATGACTATGGATAAGCCCAAAAGGACGTTAACTATAGGGTCTAGGTGCATGACTTAAGGCTAAATGTTAGCGGATTGATTGAATAATTACAAATTTTTAATTAATTACTTATATTTAATTGGGCTAGTTTTGATAATATTTAAACTGATTCAATCGACTTTGGATTTATTGATTTTTTTATATAACAATTGAAAGAGAGGACTTGACTAAATGGCTAGAGAACAATTTAAAAGAACAAAACCTAACGTTAACGTAGGTACTATTGGTCACGTAGACCACGGTAAAACTACACTTACTGCGGCTATTTGTATGACCCTTGCGACGCAAGGTAGAGCAACATCGAAAAAATATGATGAGATCGATGCGGCTCCAGAAGAGAAGGCACGTGGTATTACTATTAACACTGCTCACGTAGAATATGAAAGCGAGACTAGACATTACGCTCACGTAGATTGCCCTGGTCACGCGGACTATGTTAAAAACATGATTACTGGTGCGGCTCAGATGGATGGCGGTATACTTGTTGTATCGGCAGCTGATGGTCCTATGCCTCAGACTAGAGAGCATATCCTTCTTGCTAAGCAAGTAGGTGTTGGATTCTTAGTTGTATTCTTGAACAAATGCGACATGGTTGATGACGAAGAATTACTTGAGCTTGTAGAGATGGAGACAAGGGAGCTTCTTTCTAAGTATGAGTTTGATGGAGATAACATTACGTTTATCAGAGGATCTGCTCTTAAAGCTGTTGAGGCTGTTATGGCTAATCCAGCGCTTAAGCCAGGTGATGATAAATGGGCAGATAAAATTTTCGATCTAATCGATGCAGTAGATAAAGACGTTCCTACTCCAGTTCGTGATATTGATAAAGCTTTCTTGATGGCTGTTGAGGATGTTTTCACTATTACTGGTAGAGGTACTGTTGCTACAGGTAGAGTTGAGAGAGGAGCTTGTAAAGTTGGTGATAACGTAGAAGTTGTTGGTATCACTGATACTAGAGCTACTGTAATCACTGGTTGCGAGATGTTTAGAAAAACTCTTACTGAAGTTCAAGCTGGTGATAATGCTGGTGTACTTCTTAGAGGTATCGATAAAGATGATATCCAGAGAGGTCAGGTTATCGTTAAACCAGGATCTATTAAGCCACACACTAAGTTTGTAGGTAGCGTTTACGTTCTAACTAAAGATGAAGGTGGAAGACACACTCCATTCTTTAAAGGTTACAGACCACAGTTCTACATCAGAACTACAGACGTAACTGGTAACGTAATTCTTCCAGACGGCGTAGAGATGGTTATGCCTGGAGATAACATTGAGATGACTGTTGAGCTTATTCAACCAGTAGCGATCGAAGAAGGAATGAGATTCGCTATTAGAGAAGGTGGAAAGACAGTTGGAGCGGGTGTTGTTTCTTCTATCATTGAATAGTTACTAAAATAGAATAATTTCTGATATAATAAAGCGATAAATACAGTTATGGTTAGCACACAAAAAGAATCGAAACAGTCCAAAAAAAGACAAAATCGTATAAGAATTAAACTAAGAAGCTATGACCCAACAAGTCTAGATGCTTCGGCTAGCCAGATTATTGATGCAGCTAATAGGACTGGGGCTATAGTCTCTGGTCCTGTTCGCATGCCTTCAAAAATCCGTAGATATTGTGTTTTGAGATCACCTCACGTCAATAAAAAATCTAGAGAACATTTTCAAATAAAAACTCACTCTTGTTTGATTGATCTGTATGAGCCAACTCAAGAGACGACGACATCATTGAAAGATTTGGATCTTCCAGCTGGTGTTGATATCGCTGTAAAAGTTTAATTCTTAAAACCACAAGCTAAAACTAAATAAAAGAAGGTGCTAACATGAAATCTCTAATAATTTCTGAGCATCATAATATTGCCGCTATTACTGAGGACGGCAAGGCTCAGGACTTCTTTGTTTCGCGTAACGAATTTAGCGTAGGTGATATTTATACAGTTCATGTAGAAAATATAATGCCTTCGATTAATGCGGTTTTCGTAAAACTCGAAGAAGGAAGGATGGGCTTCCTTCACGCAAATGACATACCTGGAAATGGTACTCTCTATGAAAGACTCGCTCCAGGTCAAAAATTATTGGTGCAAATTGAAAAAGAACCTACAGGAAAAAAAGGTCCAAGGGTTAATCTGACGATTAG
The DNA here is from genome assembly GCA_009924885.1 of Pseudomonadota bacterium. Lineage (GTDB taxonomy): Bacteria > Cyanobacteriota > Vampirovibrionia > LMEP-6097 > LMEP-6097 > LMEP-6097. Next base: position 4,206 of record RFQS01000021.1, read on the forward strand.
TATTCCTGGAAGATATTTTGTTTTAACTACTGAAAATACTAGTATTTCGACTAGTAAAAAGATTAGTGAGCATGAAGAAAGAGATCGTTTAAAGGCGATAGCGAATCTAATGAAGCCAGAGGAATTTGGTTTAGTAATTAGGACAGAAGCATCTGGTCGTACTAAAGAAGAACTGGAAGAGGACTTTGTTAATCTGTGGAATATTTGGAAAAATATCGTGGATAAGCATGAACAGAGAACTAGCCCCGGTGTTGTTAATAAAGATAAAGATTTTCTTTATTCGGTTCTCAGAGATAATTTCAATAGTACTATTGATGAAATTATCGTTTCTTCTTTACAATCTAAATACAGGTGTGAAGAGTTTCTTAAAGCTTGGACTGGAAGAGAAGTCTCGGTAAGGTACATAGAAACTGATCAAATTTTACAGAAAACAGAAGTCGAGAAAGAATTACGCAGCTGTCTATCTAAGCGTGTGGATCTCCCTAGTGGTGGTTATATTATTATCCAAACGATGGAAGCCCTTACTGCGATAGATATTAACTCTGGTAAATTTACAGCTAGTAATAGTTTGCGTGAAACTGTTCGTAGAACTAATATGGAAGCAGCTATTGAGATAGCAAGGCATATTAAGTTACGTAATATTGGTGGGATGATAATTATCGATTTTATTGATATGGCTGAAAGAGAAGATCGTATCAGGGTTATGGAGACTTTAGAGTCTGTTCTTAGACCAGATAAAGCGAAGCCACAGGTAGGACCTCTATCTGAGCTATGTTTAGTCGAGATAACTCGTAAACGTTCAGGCCAAGCTCTTAGTGAGGTTTTTGGTGAAGAATGCTCTCACTGTGGTGGCGTCGGAATAGTATTTAAGTTATCTGGACAGAGACCATCTCATAACCATCAGCTAAATAATCAAAATCGCAATGATAAATTTAATCGTGATCGTAATGATCGTGGTGAGCGTAATAGTTTAAGTTTAGACAGGAATGATAAATTTAATAGAAGTGGTTCTTCTTTAGGTGGACAGAATACTCTTCCGAAGCCAGGTTTTCAAAAGAATCTAAATAAGCCTTTATTAAATTCTAATAATCCTCCTACTTTAAATTTAAATAAGCCACCTCTATTAGCTAATAATAATGCGGCAAGTGCCTCTCCTACTAATACGCTGCATAATTCTTCTAATAACAAGAATCCGAGAAAGAATAATCATCGTAGAGATAGAGATGAGCGTAAGCCGTTTGGCGAGAAAGTTAACTCAAATCCTTTGCCAGTCAAAGACAAAGAGTTTATTTTCAAAAAGCCAGAAAATCTTAATCCAGAGGCAGAAATTAAAGCTGATTTAGATAATCTTTTGAGTGCCGAAATATCTATTCCTAGTCATAAAGAAGAAGCTTTAGAAAAAGTTTTCAGTCAGATAGAACCTAAAGAGCCAGCCTACCCGAGGTTAGATTCGGAAGATAAACAGTTCGTTGATGATTTAACTAGCCAGAAAACTTTTTCACATTTTCAGCTAGGTGATGATGCTGTATAATACGACTGTTGTTAGAGTCGCATAGCGCGAGTTTATAGCAGCTAGGATAGTGAAGAGACTTGTTCCCAGATCAAAATATAGACAATAATATAAAGCTAGGGCTAGAAAATACCAAAGAAGCCCTAGCTTTTCTTTTTAATCCTCAGGATTCTTTTTTTGCGATTCATATCGCTGGAACTAATGGAAAAGGCTCAGTGTGCAGGTTTTTAGAACTTCTTTATCTTAAATTTACTAAGCTGAAAATCGCTAAATACACAAGTCCGCATTTAATTAGTCCCTGTGAGCGTTTCCATATTAATGGTGAAATGATTTCAGAGACAAGGTTTAATGATTTATGGTTTAAATTATTTCAAAGCATAGATTCAGTTTTAGTTAGAGAAAATGTTGTAGATCAGCTTACAGGTTTTGAAAAGATGACTGTACTAGCTTTTCAGTATTTTAAAGAAGAGAATGTTGATGTGGCTATTCTAGAAGTCGGTCTAGGTGGCAGGCTCGATGCGACTAATGTTATCTCTCCATCTAAAACCCTTGCGACTGCGATAACGAGTATAGGTATGGATCATATGAATATCTTGGGGAATACATTAGAGGAGATTCGTGCTGAGAAGGAAGGTATTATGAAGCCATCTGTGCCGCATTTTGAGCTGGATGAAGATGAGAGAAATCCTGAACTCTTTCCTAATGATCCTTTCGGTGATAATTTAAATCTTGCGCTTAGGATTTACGAGAGTATTAATGATTCTAAAGTCGAAACTAAATTTAGATATGAATTTAGTGCTGATTTTAAAAAAAACTATCCTGGGCGTTTTGAGTTCGATCAAGAGAAAAATATTCTTATGGATGCCGCTCATAATGCGGCAGCCTCACAGCAGTTAAATAAATATATAAAATTATTGGTCGCTAATAATTTTTTTACTCGAAAAATATTTCTTTTAGCTTACCTGCAAGATAAAATCTATCAAGATTGTCTGCGGGAGCTGCTCTCTGAAGTTTATAATCCAGAAAAAGATATTATTATTTTCACTAAAGTAAAAAATGATAGAACTCAAGAAGCAGAGCTTTTAAAAACCTTTATAGAAGAGAATTATGCTTTGACTGGTTTTTTACAAAACTTACATGCCTTTAATGAATCAGAGACTGCACTCAAAAAAGTTAAGGAACTTAAGGCTGATAAGGATTTACTGATAGTTAGTGGTTCTATTTATTTGCTTGGTGAAGTGCGTAGCAGCTACAGTCATTAACTCCTCTTATCCTTAAATTGTTTATTTGCTTATGACAGAATCTAACCTTATAGTTAGCTTCAGGGAATTAGTATAATTAAAATGAATTGACAAGTTCCTCTGCTACGCTTCAAATAAATAATGGCATGTTAGCTGGCGATGGGGTAAGTTCAAAGTTCAGTGCAGTGAAGCTCGGGCTTGGTTCTGAAAAGTCTTTAGTAAAATCAGAGAATTTAGAAATTCCTGATAATCGTAAATTTGTAACTAGTTTATCTGAAGATACTATTCGCAAAAATATAAATTCAAGGACGGTTAATGATCTTAGTATAAATGAGGGTTGCGAGGACAAAAATGCAGAAAATGCACCTAGTGAACAGTCTCTAAATTTAAGTAAGAAAATATTAAATAAATTAGAGGGTTCTAGTTTGCCTCTTTATTTAAAAAAGCCACTGGAGTTGGGTTTACGCACGTTAGATGCTTATTCTAAAAATAATTTAGGAAATGGTATTAATAATCTTGAAGTGCCGCGCTGGAGTAAAAGTTTTTTATCAATGCTCAGCCATATTACGCCGATGCTAGCTACTATAATGCTTCTAAAGCCAGTTCATATTCCAGCTCAGCTTAAATCTGCTCTGGGGCTTACAGCTATGTATTTAGGAGTGTGGGGGGATGAAAAATTAAAAGATTTACCTAAAATAGCTGCTATTACAAGCATGACCAGTCTCGCCGCCGAGGCTGCGCATTTACCACATTTTTTTAAACGTTCATTATTAGGCTTAGCTGTAACAGCGATGCAGCATTTAAATGATAATAAACTTCAAGATTTCACTTCTGATAAGGCTTTAGGGCTATTCAAGAATTTTATGTCTAAGCTTTTACAGACTGAACTGAAGCTGAATACGGCTTTGCCACTAGGGAGTTTTCTCGCTGATAAAGTTGAGAATCCTTTACTAAAGATGGGTGTAAAAGTTTTTAGTATTAGTACTTTAGTTACGGCTCTGAGTGAGACTTTTAGGGCTGTCGGTTGGCAGCCTAATTCTAATTTAAATGATGCAAATATTCTCTCTAGTGGTTGTCCTCTCTGTGGCAGTGTTAATGTAGGTGAGTGTATTAGCTCAGATATAGGTCCAGCGGCTAGTATGGGGGATGATTTAACTAAAAAAGTGGGGCTAGTTTAATAAATTTATCTGAATAGGAAAAGGATTTATTATTAGCTCTTTTAATATTCATGCTTTTCTTAATTTATGAATATATTATTACGTTTTTTTGAAATCCTTGAAGTCTATAGTAGGATATAGGCTTATGCCAAGTAAATTATTACCGACGACTCAGCCTTCAGAAATATATCTTAATAGGCAAGGAAGAGCAACTCCCACTCAGTACGAGAGGATTACGCTAGATACAGCTAAGGTAGTAAAAGCTGGTTATAGGACATTAGCAAAGAATCAAGAAGAATTAAGAGGACAGGTCGGTACTTTAAGTAAAGCAGAGAGTAACAGCATTGAATCATTAACTAAAGAGGTCTTGGGCAGGGCTATATCCATTTTAGTTAATGGTAATACTACTAATATGGTAGACCCAATTGGGGCTCTTATTATTCCTATAAATAGAGCATTGTATGCGGTTAATAGTCCGAATAATTTAGCTCAAAAAACATCTCCAGAGCAGCAAGATTTTATAAAAGCAGCTAATTTTGCAAACGCTTTAGTTCCTAAGCTAAAAGAACTTGGCTCTCTGATTGGTTTTGAGCTTGCGGATAATGCAAATGGCACATTTATGTTTACTAAAACTAAGCCTACAGAGATTTTAGATATAAATGAAAATCCGCTTAATACTGCTAAACCAATAATGCTTTTTAATAATCGTCTTCTAGATATTTCAAACCCAGAGAAGATTTTAAAGGAGTTCGATAATTTAATCCAAGAGATTACAGCTAGCCAAAATAAAGGTGTAGAAAAGGATTCTGCTGAAAAGGGTTTTCCTTTAGATTCTAAAGCATCTGGAGCAAATCCTTTAGCTCAGTGGTTATCTGATCGAGTAACTAGAAAAGAGCCTGAGGGTAATACTGTCAGTCTGAGTCATTTAAGTCCAGAGCGTACTAACGATTTTGCTAATCTCATTTTGCTTTATAGAAAACTTGATCAAAAATTTGGACGGACTGATATTCCGACTATTTTACACCCCGTCGTAGATGCTAATAGATTTTCAGTTATGGGTTTACCGAGTGACTCACAGAAGCCACTTGCTGAAAAATTAACTCCTCAGGGTATATTGATAGGAACTAATCCAGAAGAAGGTTTTCTCTGCTATAGATGTAATTCTGATGAAGCAGCTAATAGTTTATCCTCTTGATGATTTATCGGAGGGCTAATTTCTTGAGTTGATACTGTTATTTCTGAACTTTTTTCTTGTTCTGCTGATATGTTGTTACTTGGTGCTTGATTTACTGTCGTAGTTACTTCTATTTTTGTTTCAAGGCACTGTTCTGGAGTTCCAATCCCTGCGTTTTCAGTAACAGTACCTTGATCTGCAGGTGTTGACTTTTCGGCAACAGCTTGCACAGTGTTATTCTCTGATTGTTTGTTTGTATCAATCTGTAAAGTATTTTGGGCTTGAATATTTGGACTATCTTGTATGGTGCTTGATTTTGGAGAATATTTTTCGATCAACTCGCTTGTTTTTTTCTCTTGAACAGCCTCAATTATTTCACCATAAAGATCGATTTGATTTCCTTCTCTAATAGCCTGTGTGAATTTTGGAGACTCTGTTCGTAAACGCATGTAAATTGCATCTGCTTCTGCCTCAATTTTGGGATTTAATTCTTCTTCGAGTTGATTAGCTATATTTCGTTGTTTCTCTGCTTTTTTTCTGACTTCTGGACCATTGTCTAATTCTATTGTGAGTAAAGGATCTGAATTCATACTCAAAGAAGAGACTGTCGTAACTTCGATACCTTGATCAGTCACCTGCTCAATCCATTCTAGATACTGAGAAAGATCTGCTGCTCCAGTACCTCGTCCACCTTCATAGTAAGGTAATTCACGATCTATTAATGTACCGAAAAAATTTGCAAGCTTCTCAGGACCGCTTCTATCATAGTAACCATCAATATTTTTTTGAATCTTTGGATTAGCCATTAATTTATCAAAAAGCTTACCTTGAGCTGAAGTTAAACTACCTGCTGCTACTCTTGCTTTAACATCTTCTTTAACTGTATTTAAAAGTGATTCTAATTTGCTAGGTGTTTTAGCAGGTGTATTTTGGCTTGAAGAGGTTTTTGTATCTGCTGGGCTCGACTCTCTTCCTATTAGGCTTTCAGAAGAATCATCTCTACCTACCTTATCTAAAAGTCTCATAGTGGTTTTTTCAATAGCTGCTTTAGTTTCAGCCCTGTCATTAACTACTACTCTACAACAATCTGGTAGAGCTGCTTGATTAAATTCTCCTTTGGTCTCAGCTTCACGAATGATTTCCACCAAGGCTCCTTTCGTTTCAGCATTTAATTTTAGTCCTTCGTCCCCTAAACGTTTCTGTAAAATTTCTATTCTTTTACGCTCTTTAGGATCTTTGACTTTACTTAAATCTAATTTTTTATTAGCGATTTCTTGGATTAATTTAGCCTGCTCTGAATCTTCTGCATTCTCGCTGTAAGCCCCTTTGTTACTAGTTTTAAAGCCAGTAATCTGCTGTGCAAGTTTAATTAGTGGTTTTAAAATCTGTTTGTCTAAAGTGTTAAAAACTATTTCAATGCTTTTAGTAAAAAAAATTTTATTAGCCTCTGGGGATTTAGTATTATTAACGGAATCATTAACCTTCTCAATCTCTGGAATGGTTGTAGGGTCAGCCTCTTTAGCCATAAGCTTTTCTAGCTGCTCTCTATTAGTGTTATTTGGTGAATTGATTTTAGTAGCCTTAGCTAGCCCCTGCTTGGTGTCAGGTTTCGAAGAGGCTATGGCTTCATTTGCTGACTGAGATTTCTGAATGCTTGGTGTCGCTGAAGGATTAGGCTTTTCAGTAATAATGTTAGTTTTAGGCTCTGCTAGTTTAACTATGATTAAGTTCTCCTAGTATTAGAGCTTTCTGCCCTTAATGAAACTGGTGCTGGGAAAGGTCCTTGTCTAAAGATTTTTTCTCCTAGCCAAGATCGTCTTTTATTCTGTGCAGGATCTAAAGCCGTAAAAGTTTTCTTCTTTTCTAAATCCCCATTTTTATTCGCTTCGAGTATGTCAATTTCAAGCCCACGAGTGCAGTTGAGATTTCCACATAACCATTTACCCGCATTATAAGTAACACGGATATTCTCTTTCTCATTTTCTGGATTATTAAAATTTAAAATTATTCTCCTTACGGGAAATAATCCCTGTTCATCATAAACAGTTTTACTAATAGGATCTATCTCCTCAATAAACTTAAATTCTGCAACTCTTTTGCCATGACCTTTAGCATAATCTTCTGGTGTGAAGAACTCATAACGCCAGTCCCATTTGCTAGGATCTTCAGGGTGTGCTTTTCTGTCATCTTCAGTTGGTTCTTTATCTAGTTTATATTCTTTTCCATTAAAAGTAATAGGATCTCCGTGAAACTCTTTCTCTAAAGGGATTCCTGAATTATGCGACTCGGTTTTTAGAGTTTTCTGAAAAGGAATTATATTCGTGGCAGCTAATTTTTCAAAACCCTGTATTAAATCTGGTTTTACTAAGGAGCGTTTAAAACGATTTAGGCGTGTATCTTCTGGAATAGATTTATTTTTTAATAAGTCTAAAATATAATTTTTCATTGGCTCTAAGTCAAGCTCTAGATTTAAGCTTTCAGAATCATTAATGTTATGGCTAGCTGCTGCTAATCCTCTTGCGGCATCTCTTGTGTTGGCTATTGAGTTGTGTATCTCTTGGTCAGTGGATTCTATGCTTGAATGTGTTTTTGCTGACGAATTTATCTCGCCACTAGTTTTGCTAGGCTTTTCTGTAGCTTTAAATGGATTAACTAGCATCTATTAATACATTTTAGCAAAACTTATAGTTAACTATATACTTTAAACCCAAAAGCTCTTTATAAACCCTAAAACTGCAGCGACTAAAATCAGCCATGCTGAATTAACTTTAAAACGCCATAAAATTCCTAGGCTTACCACGAAGATACTGATAGCTAGTGCGTTTGTGAGCATGGCATTTGCTAAATTAAAACATACTACTATCATTAAAGCTAATGAAGCAACATTCACGCCATCTAGAAAAAAGCTTAGAGACTTTGATTGACGCATCTGGCTTAAAAAAGGTGAGGTGATAGCTACATAAATAAAGGCTGGTAGAAAAACACCCACGCTGGCAATTAAAGCACCGGGAACGCCAGCTAGTAAATAACCGATAAAGGTCGCAGCGGTGAAAACTGGTCCAGGTGTGAACTGTCCGATGGCAATAGCATCAATTAACTGAGCTTGGCTGATCCACTGATAATTCACTACTAAATCGTTATAGAGAAAGGCATAGAGCACGTAACCGCTGCCGAAAATAATCGCACTGATTTTAAAAAAGAATAAAAATATAGCGGGAAGATCACAGCTTACAGTGCAGGAACTAGCTTGAATAACTGGATCTAGTAGAAAGGAGCTTGGAGCTAAAGAGTTAAATTTGTCTCGGCTGATATTAATAAACATTACTAAAACTCCGATGACTAAAATAACTGCAATTTCAGTAATTTTAAAAACACTAGCGAGGCAGGCTAGAAGCAGCATTAATAAAAGTAATTTATTTTTAACGGCTGTCTTACTAAAACGGTATATTGCAAGTGAAATTACTGCCATAATGACGGGCTTTATCCAGAATAAAATATTTTCTGTTGCAGGCAGCATGCCGTATTGAACGTAAGCCATAGCCACGCCTGTGACGATAATGATAGTAGGGGTAATAAAAGAAAGCCCAGCTGCGAAAAAACCTTTCCAGCTAGCTAGGCTATAACCTATATGCAGAGCTGTTTCCGTGGAATTAGGACCAGGGATAAGGTTCGTAGCACTTATGATATCTAGAAATTCTTCATGAGTAATCCACTTACGCTTTCTAACTACTTCTTCTTCCATCATAGCGAGGTGAGCGGCGTGACCACCAAAGGCGGTGAAGCTGATTTTCAAGAAGACTAAAATTATAGAGCGGACAGAAAAGTTTCTAGTAGACATTTATATCTCAACCCTAGTGATAATGCCATGTAATTTATTTGATGGTAGGGAATAGAATTGAACGAAAGAAGGAGTAATCTTTTTTATAAAAGCAAATATTTTCCAGATAGGATTATCCGTGAAAATATCCTCTAGTCCATAAAAAATAACATTTTCTTCTATGCCAGCTTCCCTGAGAATGGTTTCCATGTCTATAACTTCCATGTAACCGATTTGAATTTCTAAAACCTGAAGACCTTCTGTTATAGTTCCAGTAAAGATAGTTTTCACTCCAAATGCTTCATCTAGGATACTTGCTGAAATTAATATATTGTTTTGGTAAATAATCTTATTACAGAACATGGTGTTAGTAATATACGGAGGGATATTCTTAGCATCACGAATTAAATACAGTGCTGTTCCCCTGATTCGATAAAATTCATTATATGAAGGAATATACTCTTCTAAAAATTTCTCTATCGGTATAGGTTTAAGGGCTTGATAAAGTCTTTTTTGACCATTCGTATAAATAAGAATAATCGCAAGCGGTAGAGAGGCGATTATCAGTGACCAGTAGCCTCCATGAGGGATTTTAAACATATTAGATACAAGAAATACGATATCAATTAAAGTTATTAATCCAGCTATGCACATTCTGTTGATATTTTTTCTAAGAAAAAATATCCAAGTCATCATTATGCCAGTGATAGTCATAGTTCCAGTAACAGCGAGCCCATAAGCGGAGGCTAAATTACTAGATTCTTTAAATATAAACATCGCTGTAAGAACGAAGATTAGTAAGAACCAGTTCACTGTTCCAATATATATCTGTGTTCTAAACTCAGTTGAGGTGTACTCTACCCTGAACATAGGCATGATTTTAGTGGTTATCCCCTGATAGACGACTGAAAACATACCGCTGATCATCGCCTGTGAGGCAATAATAGAAGCCATGATACTTAGTGTGAGGAAGGGAATGTAAAGAATATGAGCTTCGCTATTTATCATCTCAAATAAAATATTTTTAGTATCTGGATTTAACGCTAAAAAAGCACCCTGCCCGAGATAATTTATAAACAGTGCGAAAAAAACTAGTGACCAAGCTTTAATAATCGGCCAGCGTCCAAGATGTCCCATATCTGCATATAAGGCTTCTCCACCAGTAGCACATAGAATAACTTCTGATAAGATGATAAATCCTGGAAAGCCGTTGGTGATAAGGAATTTAGCTGCATAATATGGACTAATTGCTTTTATGATTTCAGGGAAGCTACATATGGAGACGATACCAGATATAGTCAGCGCAATAAACCAGAGAGCCATAATCGGACCAAAAAAACTTGTAACTTTTTCTGTGCCTTTATTTTGGATGTAGAAAAGTCCTATCGCAATTAAACTTGCTATTAAAATAAGACTAGATTGACTAATATCAGTAAGACTTGGAATTAGCCTAATACCTTCAACCGCAGAAAGAATACTAATGGCTGGGGTAATGACACCATCACCGATTAATAAAGAAACTCCAAGGAATGTTAGTATGGCTATGACAGTAACTCTTCTGCCAGATTTTAAAAATGGGACCAGTATTTCTCTAAGGACTATAGTTCCACCTTCACCACCTTTACCGAGACTCATGGCAAGCCACGCATATTCTATGGTTACTAATATGGTCATAGTCCAAAAGACTAATGAAACGACTCCCATAATATTCTCTAGAGTCGGTTGAAGTGTAAGAAATATTACAGTTAAGGTATAGATTGGGCTGGTACCGATGTCACCAAAAACTAATCCCAGAGATTTTATGATTTTAGTTAGATCGTTTTTTGCGTGCATTCAGGTTAATCAGAAAATTGAATTTTAGAAATACTAAATCGATTTTAGCCAAACAACATTATACAATGTGCTTAATTAGAGCAGTTCGTAATCTTTATAATCTTAGTTTTCAGCTCTTCTCCATTAGGTCTAAGAAGGTATAGGCGGTTTTTCTCGTCATTGAGTCTTACTTGAATAGGCTTTCCGATAACCCAATTAGTATCAGTTTCATTACCCCATATCGGTGTAAAAGAAGTCTGATATTTTAAATCATCTATTTTAATTTCAAAGTAATAAGTATTTTTGATAGAGGTTACTGGCGTTAAACTTTCATAGTGATTAGTATTTATCCTCGTTTTATTTTTATTATTCTGGGTGGCACTAGTAGTGCTTGAGCCATTATTTACGTAGCTAGTTTGTACCTGCTTGTCTATATCAATGTTAAGCAGTAAGCCATTTAAATAAACAGGAGGAAGATCTTTAGCTGAACTTGCAGATATATTTATCAACAGAAAAAGGATTATGTATAAGCTTCTATATGTCATTATGATAAATATTGTAAATTATTTATGAAAATTCGTGCAGCTGTGGCTTGGGAACCTAATAAACCTCTCTCTATAGAAGAGGTGGATTTAGAGGCACCTAGAAGAGGCGAGGTTTTAGTAAAACTTAAAGCAACAGGTGTTTGCCACACTGATGCCTACACGCTTTCTGGTGCTGATCCTGAAGGTGTTTTTCCTGTAATTCTCGGGCACGAGGGAGCTGGTATCGTTATTGAGTTAGGTGAAGGGGTTAGCAGTCTAGAAGTAGGTGACCATGTGATTCCTCTGTATACGCCAGAATGTGGTGAATGTAAATTCTGCCAGTCTGGTAAAACGAATCTCTGTCAAAGAATTAGAGCTACTCAAGGCAAGGGGCTAATGCCAGACGGTACTTCACGCTTTTCTAAAAATGGTAAAACGATTTATCACTATATGGGTACTTCGACATTTGCTGAATATACAGTAGTGCCAGAAATAGCTTTAGCGAAAATAAATCCTAAAGCGCCTTTAGAAAAAGTATGTCTACTTGGTTGTGGGGTGACTACTGGTATCGGAGCGGTTTTAAAGACGGCGAAGGTTGAAGCTGGTTCTAATATAGCGGTTTTTGGT
>RFQS01000201.1 GCA_009924885.1 Pseudomonadota bacterium
GCTGATAATGAATACTGCTATTGCAAAACTAAGCCCTGATGAATTTAAAACCTTCCTTACTCAGACTAACGAAGATGGCTTTAATACTTTAATAGGCGCAGTAGTAAGTGGTAATAAAGAAACAGTAGAGCTAATACTGAATACTGCTATTGCAAAACTAAACCCTGATGAATTTAAAACCCTCCTTACTCAGACTAACAAATATGGCAGTAACGCTTTAATAATTGCAGCATCGAATTGTAATGAAGCAGTAGAGCTGATAATGAATACTGCTATTGCAAAACTAAGCCCTGATGAATTTAAAACCTTCCTTACTCAGACTAACAAAGATGACGATAACGCTTTAATGCGTGCCTTATTTTATCCCTTGTGGTTTCGGGCAGACTAACAAAGATGACGATAACGCTTTAATGCGTGCAGCAAGGAGTAGCAATAAAGAAACAGTAGAGCTAATACTGAATACTGCTATTGCAAAACTAAGCCCTGATGAATTTAAAACCTTCCTTACTCAGACTAACAAAACTCAGGCTAACAAATTCAGCAATATCGATTTAATAAGTGCAACACAAAATGATATTCAAAGGATACATAAGAAGATTGTTTTAGAGCAGATAAAAAAGATTGTAGTAGTTCCAGCAATTGCAGCAATTGGTGCTTTTGGTGGTCTAGCAGTGGCACTAAACTCTATTTCTGAAAATCCTGTCCCATGGGTTCCAGATTTACTGCCAGATTATCCCGAACAAGTTACCAATAAAAAGAATTTCAGAGTGCCAGAACCACCAAATTAGATTTTATTGTTCGTATAAGAAAATAGAAAGGAGTTAGTGTTATATTTCTACTAAGTGACCACAGAAGATAAAACCGAAGTACTTCTCCAGCGTTTACGTAACGAAGGCTTTAGGATCACGTCCCAGAGAGAAACTGTAATAAGAATTTTTCAAGAAAATAAAGAGGAACATCTGAGCGCTGAAGATGTTTTCGAATTGCTTTGTAAACGTAATGAAATTATTAGCCTAGCTACTACTTACAGAACTTTACGAATGCTTGTTGAAATGAATGTTTTACGAGAATTGGATTTCGCTGAAACCCATAAACATTATGAATTAGTTGATGAAAATGCGACACCACATCACCACATCATTTGCCTTGACTGTAATCACACTATCGAATTTGAGGATGAAGAAATTAATAAACTTGGTTTAGAAATAGCGAAGAAATATAATGTGAACGTCGTTGATATGCAGTTCCAAATCTTCGCCAAATGCCCTACTATAGAGCATAAGCATGAACATAAAAAGCACAGAAATTAAGGCAGTGTGCCATTAAGCTTGCTCGACTAAAACACCTTCAACTTGTTTATACTCATTCAACTTTATAATATCTTCTTCATTGGCAAAAAAGCTAAGCTCATCATCAGCTAAATTTGCATTAAGGTTAAGTTTTTCAGTAAGTCTACTTGCAGATAGAATAATCTTATTTAGAGCCTGTTGTTTCCCCGTTTCTTGAGCTAATTTAGCTGCGGTTAACAGTTTGTGAAGCATTTTTACTGTTCTTGGGTCTATCTTCTCAACCATAAAAAGTTTATGCCCGAGAAAGAAAAATCTTTCCATTACTTATAGTTGAGAATTGAGAAGTTTTAAGGGATTCGTCTCTACCATATGATGGATATCAATATCTGATATCTCCAAATCTCTTAAATTCTGAGCGTGTTTCGCAAGATCCACTAATCCTCCACGCAGCTCATCATCCCTTTCATAAATGGTCCTAGAAACTGAATCACTGACTAAAATTAATTTATCCTTCTTTTTTTTAATAAGAATTTTTAGTAATTCTGGATGGATATGTAAATCATTATCTGCCACAGAGCCACAGATAAACATCGTATAAATCTTCTCGTTATAATATGCGGCATAACCAAGCCCAAGCTGCTCTGGATCGACCACTCTATCTGGATCAATCGTTTTTAAGTAATTAAGATGCTCTGGACTAGGATCTCTCTGCTTTAAATCCTTAAAAATACTCATAGCATTACCCCAATGCGTTACTAACCTGACATTATATTTTTCAAAAGCCTTCATCGCCTGAGAAAAATTAGCCTCGCTGTGACCGTAAGAAACATAAACACCATTATCTTGAAGAAATTTAGTCATGTCTCCATCTTTATCCCGCAGCGGACAGAGCGTCCAAAGCTTTATTAAACCTGGATATTCATGCTTTAGTCGACCAGCCTTTAAAAAATCAAACTCCTTTGCATATAACTCAGAATGAATACCCAAGCGGCTTATGAGTCCACCTTCTATATGTACTCCAGCGATAGAAGCTCTTTCATCAGCCATCGCCTCATCTAAAGAATTATCAAAACGCTTTTTGTAGGCATTTATGTTACTCATCGCAAAAGAAATATTGTCATAAGAATTAGTAATTAATGTCGCTAATATCTGCTTAACCCCTTTTTTAAAGAGATATTTACACATTTTTTTTATTTCTAAATGCCTAGGACCTTCCCAGAAATTACAGTGAAACTCCCCTTCTACAGTCAAACCATTTACTTGTAAATCAATCATCACTTACAGCATATACCCTAAGAACACTCATAGGCTTTATCAAAGCTAAAGTTTTTGAAATTACTTTTACAAATCTAAAAGAATATGAGATCATATTACGCTGATGGAGATCTCTTTCTAAAGAGGGAATCAAGGAGATAAATTAATGAAAAAAATTACAAATTTATTATTCGCTTCCTTGCTTGTAGTAGCAGGTAGCACTAATGCATTCGCAGCGGATGCCGTTAAAAATTCCGATAGTGAAAATTTTTTAAGGCCGATTAACGTACAAAACGCATACATTGATACAGATAAGAAATGGGAAACTCGCGTAAATTTTGATTGGGCTAGACGTAGCCAAGGTTTAGGTGGAGCTAGGCTTAGACAGAATTCTTTTAATCTACCTAGAGTTGAGGTTAGAAGAAGTTTTGACACTCCTATCCCTACAAGAATAGGCTTAAGCCAATCATTAAACGCAGGTGTTAATGGTTTATCTGGTGCTTATGATAATAGTTCTTTCGGTTTTGGTAACTTAGGTATCACTTTAGAAGCAGCTTTAGTAAATAAAAAAGAATTCGCTTCTACGCTTTACTTTAATCAACAAATTCCTTTTGCTCACAGCACAAGCTTAAATAATGCTCTGTGGAGACCGACTAATGGTACAGATGCTTACAGCTTCCAAACTGGCTTACAGACGCAGTTCGATCTTTTCACTGAAAATCTAAAAGTCTATTCTGATTTAGGTTACAGATATGATGACTTCGATAAAGATGTAGTAGGGCATTCTTTTGTTTACTCTACAGAAGCTGTTCTTGATACAAATACTCCAGTTAATCTTTCTCTTGGAATGCTTGGTATGACTACTTATGATAGTAAAACCCTTTCTAGCAGAGGTGCTTATCTAGGTGGTACAGACATAAGACTAGTACCTGGTCTTATTATCCCTATTGGCAAAGATAAAAATACACAATTCAGACTTGGTTTCCCTATCGGTGTAACTAACGATGCTGCTGATTTTGGTGTGCAAGCTAGCTTATTCGCTGCTCTTTAATTTACTAGACTGAATTAATAAAATTCTAAAAAGCCTCGCTAAAATTAGCGAGGCTTTGTAATTCGTATTTAACGAACTTTAGCGAATTCCTTAAAATATTCTTTGTTGTTTAAAGCAAAATCCATAACATTTTTTGTGATTACCCATTAAGCCGCCCCTAATTTAATTCTATTTAAAGTAAGAGGCTTGAAGTAATTAACGGAGACATAGAGGAAGCGATCTAAAATTGCTCT
>RFQS01000202.1 GCA_009924885.1 Pseudomonadota bacterium
ATAAGCAGAAAAACAGTTAGAGGCTATCTGCAAAAGCTAGAAAACTTAGGATTAAGCTTTAAAGATATTGAAAAGCTCTCTGGATTAGAGCTTCAGCGTAAGCTTTTCCCAAGCAATCGAGGAACTAAAAAAAAGATTCAGCCTTGCTGGCAGTTCATTTTTAAGGAATACTGCAAAACCTTAAACCCCTCAATGAGACAGATTCATAATTATGGAGAAAAATGCTTTCTTGATTTTGCAGGGCAAACAATGCCGATTACCAACCCGAAAACAGGGGAAATTAAAATGGCTCAAATCTTTGTAGCCTGCCTTGGAGCAAGCAATTACACCTTTGCTTTTGCAGTTGAAAATCAATCACTCGAATCTTGGATTTACTGCCATAAAAAAGCTTTTGAATTTTTTGGCGGAGTACCTAAAATTACAGTCCCAGACAATCTCAAAGCGGCTGTTACTAAAGCCTGCCGCTATGATCCAGTGATTAACAAAAGCTATCAGGATTTCGCCAAACACTATGATTTCATCGTTATCCCTGCAAGACCTAGAAAACCACAGGATAAAGCCAAGGTAGAAAACGCGGTTCAGGTAGTTCAAAGATGGATACTCGCTTCACTTAGGAATCATACTTTTTTTAGTATCCATGAACTTAATCAAAAAATATCAGAACTACTTCTGGGATTGAATTCCAAAGAATTTAAAAAGCTTGATGGGAATAGAAAATATTTATTTGAAAAATTTGAAAAACCTTTGCTAAAGCCATTACCGCAAGAGTCCTTTGAATTTATGACTTGGAAAAAGGCTAGAGTAAATATTAATTACCATATTGAGCTTGAAAAGCATTACTACAGTGTTCCACATAAATATATCCGCAAGGAAGTAGAAATTGCTTACAGCATTAATTGTGTGAATATTTTTTTTGAAGGAAGCTTAATAGCATAGCAAAGCATTTAAGAAGCTTTGAAAATTTTAAATACTCTACGATTCACGAACATATGCCAAAAAATCATCAAGAATATGGCAGCTGGAATCCAGAAAGAATAGGGAATTGGGCTTCTTCAATTGGAGAAAATACAGCTGAACTAATACAGAGGGTATTAAAAGAGAAAGAACATCCAGCACTCGCTTACAAGGCTTGCATGGGGATTATTGGCTTCGAAAAAAGGTTCCCTAAAGAAAAGATAGAAAAAGCTTCAGCAAGATTACTTGAATTTGGTTTTAATTCAGCTTACTTGAGCATGAAGAAGATTTTACTTCGAGGATTAGAAGAGCGTTCTGAAAGCTTTACTGTCGAGAAAATTGAGCTAAATTTCCATGAAAATATTCGTGGAGCTAAATATTATCAATCAGAAATTAAGGAGGAAAATGATGATAAATGAAACAAAAGAAAAAATGGGGCAAATGAAATTACGAGGAATGCTTAAAGCCTTTGAGGAGCAGCTTTCTTGTCAAAATATGGCTGGACTCAGCTTTGAAGAAAGGCTTGGATTCTTAATTGATAGAGAGTTTCTTGAACGGGAAAACCAGAAATTAACTGCTAGATTAAGGCAAGCTAAATTAGTTCAAAGTGCAAACATTGAAGATGTTGATTACCAAATCCCACGAGGCTTTGATAAATCAAGTATTTTATCTTTTTCACAGTGTAAATGGATTTCAGAAAAAAGAAATATCATTATCACAGGGGCTACTGGTACTGGTAAAACTTTCCTTGCTTCTGCTCTTGCACAAAAGGCTTGCAGGCTTGGTTTTAATGCCGTTTACTATCGATTGAACAGGCTCTTTGATGAATTAAATGTGTCTAAAGGAGAAGGTTCCTACATTAAATTTCTTGACAGGCTTGCTAAAAAAGATTTACTTGTCATTGATGATTGGGGCTTAAATCCTTTCTCTGAAACACATAGAAAAGATTTCTTTGAAATTATTGAAGATAGCTACAATCAAAAATCATTAATTATCATTAGAAACTCTACTGCCGCTGATGCAATCCTTGACCGAATCATACATAACTCCTACAAAATTCAATTAAAAGGACAATCTATGAGAAAAAAATTTGGACTCGCCGATATTTTAGAGACATAATATACTGGGTAATTAAACCGCCGCTCCCTGGGTCATTAATGCGCCACTCGGTGGGTAATTAGGGGAGGATAGGCAAATAGCTTTACGCAGCTCCTCGACCAAATTATCAATACAGAAGATAAATATCCAGAACTAGCTGATGAGATATTCAATAAAAATAGCTTGTTCTTTGATGGTAAACCCTTCCCTCTCTTTGATCTTAGTTATTTACTAGGATACTTTACTGATAAGCCTTCTGAATTTAAGCAGAATCTATTCAAAGCTTACTATGAGGAGCAAACAAATCAGAATGCAGAAGACTTACCAAGTGTGTCTTTGAGTATCAAGAATTTTGATCACTATAATAGAGTCTTCAAAACTAATGCCAAAGGTTCCTTAGCTGAAAGCGATACCGAAAATCCCTTATCTATAGAAGCATTCAAGAAAAAACTGCAAACTACTGAGTTGATCAATGCGGTTATTGATAAATTACCTTTGGATTTATACAGTTCAAGAGAAATTGCAATTAATTACTTTGCACTCTGCGATGAAGGTCATATCAATAATGCTAATCATTTACTAAATAAAAAATTTGAACAACTTCATAACTCCAAGGAAAATCAAAAAAAATATCATGAATATGCAGATATATTAGAACTCTTTGGCTATGCAAAAAGTAAAGGTTTAATTAGTGAAGGTTCACTAAATCTAGATAATAAAGTATTAAAAACTTACTCTAAAATCCTAGGGAATTCATCAGGCAAGCTAGAAGAAGGTTTTGATGAGCTCTTAGAAATAATTCGAGATGAAAAGATGAATCGACTATGTATCGCCATGTTGGTCAATCAGCTTACTGGAGGCATGACTCAAGATGACAATAATGGAAACACAGCATCTCACAGTGTCCAAACAAAGGTAAAACAGCCACGAATGAGTGACAAACAAAAAGAATTATTCATGCAGGCTCTTAGACAAAGGATTTTCCTCAATGATAACGAGACAGAAAAAAAAGTAAATGAGCTTTCAGATTTACTAAAGCTAAGTAACCAATTATTAAGTTTAAAAATTTTCAATGCTCAGGATATAGAACATCTACGAGAAGATTATGGTGACTGGAATATCATTAAACAAATCAATAAAGAAGATATCTCTGGTATTTTTAATGCTTCAATGCAGGAAAGCCTTTTCTCTAAAATTCCTGAGTATAAACTTGACAACAACAAAAATAACAGCCCCTTGTACATCCTTATAGATAAAGCCTTTGAGAGTACTCGTACTTTAGGTAACTTCGATAAATTAAGCGAATTAGTAAATGAGACCCTAAAAGAAACTCCTATATTTCCAGGAAATGTAAAAAATGATTTAAAGCTTAGCCTGATGATATTTCATAATTTCCTGAAACCTTCTACTAGAAACCATTTCAAGGCAAATGAAAACAATAATTCACCTGAAAATCTGCCACAGACCGAGCCTCAAACAGACTTGACTCCAGATGAAGTTCGCATGAATAGGCTGCGTCGTAAAAGGCGTTCACACTTAGAAAATTTAAGCCCAGAGCAGAGAAATGCTAGAGAAGAGGAAAGAGCAGGAGCGAAAATCAGAGACAGGGATTTCCAGGGTAGGGCATATGCTGCACCCAGTAGGCTTCCAGATGAAATCACTAGACCTCTTATTTATCTCACATTCCGCACCCTTCGGGCGGAAATTCATAAAAACGTTTCAAATGCAGTTGCAGAATACTGATCAGAGTTTTGGCGGCAGGCTTAATATTAAT
>RFQS01000203.1 GCA_009924885.1 Pseudomonadota bacterium
CACGAGACTAAAGAAAAGTAAGGAAAAGCTAATCAGAATCTATACTAATAGATGTCTCTTCTTTTTATTTTTTCTAAGCTTGGGCTTTCTCTGCGTGGCAAGGATTAAAGTTTAAGCATTAAGTGAAGGATCTTTTTTTTACATCATAAGACAAGCTCACGCCCTTATAATTTTTATGACCGCAACTAATACTAATGCTCTCAGAACCCAAATTACGTAATTCTTGAAGCGTGAGCTTTGATTTTCTCAATTTAATTTTGTCGCCCTCTCTCGAAAATAATAAACTAAACACTTCAGAATCAAGGTTAATATTTTTTTGCATCTGCCTAAGAGTCTGCCATTTAGGCATTAAGCCCTTCAGATCTCGACCTAGCTCTTTTTTGAGTTCTTCAGTATCCTTACACCAAGGAAGGCTTTTACCTTTAAAGAGGTTTTTCAGAATTGCAAAATAAGCACTAGCAGACTCAAAACTCTTTAAATCGATCTCCCTGCGACTATTTCCATTTAATAAATCAAGAACCTTTAGAGTACCTGTATCTTCATTAAAACTAAACTCAAGCACCTCAAGCTTTTCTGCATCTTCTAGTTCATGAACTATTTTCCTCAACAACTCAATATCAGCAAAATATTTTATTCCTCCATCCATGAGTATCTTCTGCTGATAGGTTTCAATCCCATTACATAAGTTCCAACCATCTCTAAATGAACGCAATGAAGAGATAACTAAGCGTTTCCTCTTCCTAGAATTGGCGTACAAGGGAACTTCAATTTCTGTATTTTCATCGTCCTCATGACCCTCATGTACCTCTGGTACACTGCGGTCAAATGTCGTATCTGTAATAATCACATAAAGTATGCCATGATTAAACAAGCTATCCCACAGATCAAACTCACTAGTAAGAGACTGAATACCTAAGATTCGTTCAATAAATCTAGACTCTTTTAAATCTGCATACTGAATGATTTCAGTTAGCAGTGAAAGTAATGCATCTATAGTTTTCTTATTCTCTTTTACCAGTAAAACTTTTTTGAGAAAACTATCTATGATCTTCTGATCATAATGATTACTATAAGATAGGCTACATCTACCCTTAATATCTTGATGACACCTTAGATTATCGACCTTAGAATATACTCCTGAAAACTCTCCAGTAGAGCGTTTCATCAAACCATCCATAAAACCATCGAGGGATTGATCTAAAATATATGGAAAAGTTGAATTAACATGAAGCTCAGTATGATTAATCTTGAAGACATCATTTTGATCTAAAATTGTGACTTGTGTCATTAAAACCTCTTTACTAGTCATTAATAATTAATACATTTATTATAAAATAATTATTAATGATACAAGCAGTTATTTTAGCTAGAGTTTCGACATCTAGGCAGGAAAAAGAGGGATTATCTCTTAGAGAAATTCAAATCCCACTACTTCAGGAATATGCTCAGAATAAGGGCTTCAGCGTAATTAGAGAATTTACATTTAGTGAAAGTGCTGATAGAAAGATTCGCAACAAATTTCATGAAATGGTGGAGTTCGTAAAACAGAACCCTAAGGTTAAAACCATCATCGCTTACAGAGTAGATAGAATCACTCGTAATTATAGAGATGCCGTTCTGATAGATGAACTCATAAAAGACCATGATAAAGAAATTCATTTCGTAGATGATAGGCTCATGATTAACAGAGACTCTAAAGGCAGAGATATACAGGACTGGGACCTAAAAGTATTTTTAGCTAAGCAGTACCTAAATCGTTTAAAAGATGATGCTAAAAATTCAGCAGCTTTAAAACTAAGTCGTGGAGAGTGGCCAGGACAAGCACCCTTTGGCTATATTAATATTCAAAATGGCACTAGGAATAAATGGATAGAAGCAGATCCTATAGAAAGTGAAGTAGTAAGGTTTATTTATACAGAATATGCTACTGGAAGCGTTTCTATGGACATTCTAGTACGAAGAGTAGAAAATTATTTTCAAGTTAAATTAGTAAAAGCAGCTATAGACAGGATTTTAAAGAATAAATTTTACATAGGGATAATGCAATATGACGGTCATGAATATCCACACAGCTATGAACAGATCATAGATAAACAGCTTTATTTAAGAGTCCAGAATGTTAAAGCCTCTTTTAATAAAAAAACTGGTCATAAATATGCAGGCTTACCATTTGCGTATAGAGGTTTAATAAGCTGCTCTGAATGTGGTCTAGCTCTATCACCAGAAATGAAAAAGAAAAAATACGTTTACTATAAATGCACTGAATATCAGGGTAAACATGGAGCTAAATATATTAAAGAGGAAAATATCACTGAGCAGTTAGCTATAGCCTTTAGAAATATAAAAGTACCAGCAGATGTTATAGAAAGCATAGTAAAAACCCTGAAAAATTCTCATAAAGATAAGAAAGACTTTTATGAGCAGCAGAAACGAGCTTATCAGAATGAGTTTAATAAGTATAAAAACAGACAGGATAAAATGTACACCGATAGATTAGATGGTCTCATTTCGACTGAGGACTATTTAGCGAGAAATTCAGAATATCAAGATAAATTAGATTTCTATCAAGCCCAACTTCTCTCTTTAGAGGGTGCTGATAACGAATACTACAGTACAGCTAATGCCATACTCTCCATAGCTCATGAAGCAGAAGATTTATTTAAAAGTTCCGAAGTGGAGGAAAAACGCAAGCTTATAAATCTGGTACTTCAGAACTTAAAAATAGAAGGCTCAAACCTAGTCTATGAGTACGCTAGACCCTTTAATATACTCGCTCAATCTGTGAATTGTAATGAATGGCAGGGCATGAGAGATTCGAACTCCCGACGCCTCGGTTCGTAGCCGAGTCCTCTATCCAGCTGAGGTAATGCCCCTTGTAAATTTAAAAGATAGCATGAAAATTATGACAAATAGTCAAAGATTTCATAAAAGAAAAACAGGGCATTATCCATCGAAATTCTTTATTCACTTATCCTATTAAATCTAAGATGCTCAAGATTCGTATTAATTTTGCCGAGTAACTGAGTCTGCTTTTCTAAAAAGAAGGAATAATGCGATTTAGTATTCTGCACCATTAAAAAATAACCTAAACTACAGATACTAATAACCGAGAATAGCGATATAAAAAGAGCTATATGAGAAACTATCCTCTCCTGCTTAATACTTTTTAAAAGCATTATTTCATTGAGCATTTGAGAATTGACGTAAAACTTCTCACCATTTTTATTCCATAAAGCTCCAAAAAGCTCTTGGTAAGTTATATATGCATCATTTGAACCATCCTTAGAGATTTCAAAGCCTCTTACTTGAAGGAAATGCAAAAGTTCATCTTCTGTAATACCTCTACTAGCATTAATCACAGCGCAATCTATTATTGATTCGTAAAAATCCACTTTGAAAATTTTGAACCATACTTTATCAAGTGCAGACATAAAAATCCTCCTGAACAATCTATATAAGCATTTTTCCCGTAGATTAAATCTAGATAACCATCTTTCAAGGGGTTAATATTATAAAATAATAATGCTTGCCTGATAAATCACTAATTTGGTTCAGAAAGAACCTCAGAGTTTTCGATAATAAGTGCCTCTCTAAAGCACTTACTGAATCACAGGAAGTGATCGCTATTTATGTTATCGACGAACGCCTCTTTGAAATGACTCCCTATGGTTTTACAAGAGCTAGCGAATTTCGCTTAAAATTTCTTTACGAATCATTAATTAACCTAAAAAATAATCTAGCGATGATGAACCTTGAGCTGATTATCCTTGAAGGTAACAGTTTTCAAC
>RFQS01000204.1 GCA_009924885.1 Pseudomonadota bacterium
GCCATCTGCAGAAGAAGAAGAAATAGGTGAATTAGCCCAAAGTCTGAATATTATCCAAGAGCCTCAGATCAACCTCTGGGATAGTCTTTCTAAATTTCGATTCTCTAACAATACTGATAAGCAGACTTTATACGAATTTTTTGAATTAGATTATAACGATAATGAAAATACTTTAGACTCTGAGAATAAAGGTGAAGAAGTTCAAGCACAAGAAGTAATCAAAGCTTCATATTCTTTATTTCCCCATCAAGAAGAGGTAATCAAGAGAATAGAAGAAATTTCAAAGACAGAAAAAAGGGTTCTTCTTCATATGCCGACAGGAGCAGGGAAAACAAGAACTGCTATGAATATCATTTGTAATTATTTGAGAAACTCTTTTTCTAATCGATCTAATCAATTGATTATTTGGTTAGCCGACACAGAAGAACTTTGCGATCAAGCTTGTGAAGAGTTTACTAAAGCATGGTCATTCTTAGGTTCATCACCTATAAACCTTTTTAGATTATACAGCTCCTATAGCCTAGATTTAAACGAAATGAAAAGTGGCTTTCTTGTAGCTGGACTCGCAAAGCTACGCAGCAAGTTTGACCAAAGCCAAGAAGATAAACTTAATTTTGCGAGAAGATGTTCTCTAATTATTTTTGATGAAGCACATAAAGTTATAGCTCCCACTTATTCCGATATCGTAGAGTTAATTAATATCATCTCAAACGCACGGGTTGTAGGTCTTTCAGCCACTCCAGGACGATCTACTTATGACGAAAGTGAGAATGATAAATTAGCTGCTTTTTTTAATTATCAAAAAGTCGGTCTTGAAATCAAAAACTATCCAAACCCTATTGAATACTTGCAAGTAGAGGGATATTTATCTAAAGTCCAATACTATGACATTAACAATGGTACGAATTACTTAACAAAAGAAGATTTAGCCAATATAGAAGATCAAAATGAAATACCTAGCTATATTTTAGAAAAATTAAGCAAGGACACTCAGCGGAATCTTCATCTTATAAGCATCATTCTAGATAAGGTTTTAGAAAATAAAAAAATCATCGTATTTGCTTGTTCTGTCGCTCATGCACAAGGGCTTTATGCATTACTAAAATACAAAAACATTCCTGTAGGTATTGTTAGTTCAAAAATAAATAATAATCTCAGGCAAAAAACTATTAAAGAGTATAAGGAAAATCTGATTAAAGTAATTATCAATTTTGGTGTCTTAACAACTGGTTTTGATGATCCTCAAACCAATGTAGCGATTATAGCAAGACCAACAAAATCCTTAACCTTATATAGCCAAATGGTTGGAAGAGCCTCTAGAGGAATAAAAGTAGGTGGCAACTTGTCTTCTGAAATATATACAGTAATTGATGATGCAATACCTGGTTTTAAAAATTTAGCTAAGGCTTATCAACATTGGGAAAAAGATTGGGATACTAAAGAAGGAGTATTAATATGAGCAAAACATTAGAAAAAGGTTATAAGATTTTCGACATTCGCATGGTACTTGACTCCATGAAAGACAGTGGCTATAAGGATGCTGCACATGCACTTGCTGAATTAATTGATAATAGTATTCAGGCAGGTGAAGGACTTGATCGCACGACTAATGTAGAAGTAATATGCTTAGAAAAAGATAACCTGCTTCGTGACCGTCAGAGCAGTAAGATAGAAAAAATTGCTGTTTATGATGATGCGTCAGGTATGTCAGCAGAGACGTTAGCGATGGCTTTAGCTTTTGGTCAAGGGACACGAAAAGGAGCTAGTGAGGGGATGGGGAAATTTGGTATGGGCTTACCAAATGCTTCTATCTCTCAATGCGACAGAGTTGATGTATATTCTTGGCAAGATGGTAATATCTTCCACACCTATTTAGACTTAGATGAAATCGCTGAGCAGGGCTACGAGAATGTACCTGCACCTCAATCAGTTAATACTTTGCCTGAGGAATGGACTAAAAAAATTGAGAGTAAAATTCTAGATAGCGGCACTTTAGTTATTTGGAGCAAACTTGAACGTTTAAAGTGGAAACGTCACAAAGCTTTTTTTGAAAATACCGCATTTATCGTCGGGAGAATGTATCGATATTTCATACATGAAAATAAATGTCAAATCCGTATGGCTGCTTATTTACAGGGCAATCAAGACCCTCTTTATAACGCCTTAGTGAAACCTAATGATCCTTTGTATTTAATGAATAATACACAAGCCCCTGATTATAAATTTAGTAAAGAAGCACCTTTTATTTTATTTAAGGATGACTCTATCAAAGTATCGTATAAAAATAAAAAAAATAATGTCAAAATTAAAGCCTCCTATGTCAAGCAAAGGGTTATAGAAAATGGTAAACAAAATTTAGGTTCGACTCCCTTTGGTAAACATTGTGCCAAAAACCAAGGCATATCTTTAGTAAGAGCTGGGCGTGAATTGGAAATGAATCGCAGCTTTGAAATTAGTTATGATCCTCTAGAACGCTGGTGGGGAATTGAGATTTCCTTTGATCCTGATTTAGATGAAGTATTCGGCGTAACTAATAATAAGCAGTCTGCTACTGCTTTTAAAAATCTTAGTACTAAACAACTTTCTCAGGAAGAAGACAAATCAGAATCAGAATTAATAGAGTTGCTAAGAGAAGAAGATGATCCAAGGCTGATTATCAGTGAAATCGCTGATGAAATAAATTCTATCCTAGAGAGAATGAGAGCTGAAATTAAAAAACAAAATGAAGGTATAAAAGCAAAACAAAGCAGTAGACAAATAGATGAAGCTATAAAAGCTGCATCGAAAATTACTTCACAAGAAGATTCTCTTAGCCTCAGTGATCTTCAAGGACAAAAACTCACAGATAGTGAAAAATTTAAAGAATTAAAAGAATATGCGGATGATATTTACGGCGATATAGAGGAAAAAGATAAAAAAGAAATTTTAGCGTCATGGTTAGAAGCCGATACTAAATATATTTTCACTACTGAAGAAATAAGATCTAGCAATGTCATGTTTGATATAGCCCCAAAGGCCGGTAAAATTAAAGTAGCCATAAATCGTAGCCATCCTGCATACGAGCATTTTATTAAAACTCTTGAGAAAGAAAAAGGAGATTTATATAATGTACTGAAACTCTTATTTCTTGCTTGGGGTAATTTAGAAGATAAATGCCGATCAGATAAAGAAAGAGATGAGTTAATTAACTTAAGAATGTCTTGGGGTTTAACTGTTAAAAAGATGATTAATGAAATGTTAGATCAATAATTTAAAAGTTTTATCTAAAAGATTTAACGCTATTTCTAAATCAGACTTATTAGTTAATCTACCAAAACTGAATCTCACAGCACTTTTCAAATGATCTATAGACAAGCCCATCGCTTGTAAAATGTGGCTATAAGACCAATTGAGACTCGAACATGCAGAACCATTAGAGACTGCTAAATCATTCCATAGATTCATCATTAAGGTCTCTGATTCAATACCAATAAAGCTTATGTTCAGATTATTTGGTAATCTATTTTTAGAGCAGCCATTTAATGAAAGTCTCGGATAAATATTTGTTAATTGACTAAGAAAAAAATCAGACAGTGTCTTTAAATGATGATTTTCTTGCTCCATATCCTCATAAGCTATCCTTACTGCTTCTACAAACCCTATAATAAGTGGTAAAGCGGGGGATCCTGCCCTGAAATCATTTTCTTGAGAACCTCCTAATAAAAGAGATTCTAATTTTAGACCTTTACGTATATATAAACTTCCGATACCCTTAGGACCATATATCTTATGTGCAGAAG
>RFQS01000205.1 GCA_009924885.1 Pseudomonadota bacterium
ACCTAGAGCTAATGTAATTGCGATTGATGACCTAATTTCAGGGCCAATTACATCTAACATAAGTGACTTAACTAATGTAAGAAGTAACTTAATTACAGCTACGAGTGCTGCTGTAAGCACCTCTATCCGGCAAACTCCAAGTTATAGACTTGATAAAAACTATGAGTATATTCTTGATGTTAGTGGATATACAAAAAAAGTTCTAACTGATGTTACTTTAGAAATGAGAGATATGTATACTGGAACTTGGACAGTTGTATAAATGGAAGAAATTACTTTTGATTATTTCGAGAAGAACTTTGATAAAATTATGAAAGTTCTTGAAACTGAAGAAAGAGGTTACTTTTTGATGACACCAGATGGAAACCGTGTTATGCTTTTACCTGTAAATCAAAGCGAAGAATTAAAAGCCTTGATTTACAATATGCAGCAAAATGGTGCAATTGAGGAGTTTAAATGAGTAATAAAAGTGCTTTAATTACTGGCATTAATGGTCAGGATGGATCATATCTTGCGGAATTTTTATTAAAAAGAGGATATGAAATTCATGGAGTAATTAGGGGAGGTTCTACACATAATACTGAGAATATTAACCATCTATTGGAAGATGACAAAAAAATTAATTTATATTATTGTGATATTACAGATTCTCCTTCTATTTTCTCTATAGTATCTTCTATAAAACCTAATGAGATTTATAATTTGGCTTCGCAAAGTCATGTTCATTTATCATTTAGTAATGCTGAATATACTGCAAATGTAAATGCTTTAGGGACATTAAGAATTCTTGAGGCAATTAGAAGTCTTGATTTAAAATGTAAATTTTATCAAGCATCTACTTCTGAATTATTTGGGAAAACTGATGGTTCTCCACAAAATGAAGAAACTCCATTTTATCCAAAATCTCCTTATGGAATTTCTAAATTATATGCTCATTGGATTACAAAAAATTATAGAGAATCTTATAATTTATTTGCTTGTTCTGGAATATTATTTAATCATGAATCACCTAGACGAGGTAATTTATTTGTCACTAAAAAAATTGCAAAGGGTCTTTCCGATATAAGTAAAGGAAATTTGGACGTACTTAGATTAGGAAACTTGAATGTAAAAAAAGATTGGGGACATGCTAAAGATTTTGTTGAAGCAATGTGGTTAATTCTTCAACAAGATGAGCCTGAAGATTATGTAATCGCCACAGGAGTTCAAAAATCTATTAGAGAGTTTGTTGAAGAATGTGCCCCGTATTTTGATATTTCAATTGAATGGACTGGTGAAGGCCTAGATGAAGTTGGTATTAATAAAAATACTGGAAAGGAGATTATAAAAGTTGATCCTAAATATTTTCGACCATCTGACATAGATTGTGTATTGGGAGATCCCAGTAAAGCAAAAAATAAGTTGGGGTGGTGTTCAAAAATTTCATTTAAAGAATTAGTTGAGGATATGTGCATAAATGAAAAATAATTTATATGAGGAAATAAATCTTCCAATGAGTAGAGATGATGCCACTAAAAAAGTTTTTGAAATTTATAAAACAAAAAACAAAACTTTTATAGAAAGCGGAACTTTTCTTGGAAATGGTATATATAGAGCTTTTTCTGTTGGTTATGAAAAAGTTTATACTTGTGATATTAATAAAGAGTTCGTAGAAAATGCTAAGAAAAACTTTTTTGGGAAGGATTTAATAGTAGTTAATGAACCATCCGAAGTTGCATTTGTAGAGTTTTTATCTAGCATTGATGCTCCATCGCTTATTTGGTTAGATGGACATATGATGCCGGATGAAAATGGTGAAATAAGACCTTATACTGTTAAAGAAAATCTTGAATATTGCCCTTTAGTAAAAGAAATAGATATCATAAAAAAAACAAAAATTAAGGAACATATTATAGTAATCGACGATTTTAAATGTTTTGGGACTTGGTTGTTTGATGGATTAAAGTTTGAAACTTTGAGTAATAAAATATTAGAAATAAATAATAATTACAAATTCACACTTTACAATGAAGAAATAATGGTTTGTCATTTTTAATTATGAAATTTTTTAATATTGACTTGCACATATCTGTAATTGCAGACGTAAAAAATATCTTTAACAACCTTGGCCATCAAGTTGATAATTTGTCTTTGTCAGAACATTCTTGGGTTTTTAAAGAAACTCAAAAAGATATTAAAGTTATTAATAAAAATAATTGGATTACTCTAAATCAAGAAATGTGTGATAGGTTTTATGATGCATATAAAGATGAGTTGTCAGAATATGATGCATTTATAACTTCTTATGTTCCTGGATTTTCTACTCTTTATGAGAAATTTGATAAACCAGTAATTTTTATATGTCCAATAAGATATGAACATCCATTTACTGATAACATAGAAAAATGGAAATGGTTAAATGCTCATATAGAAAAAGGAGTAAAAAATAATAAAATTATACCTGTAGCCAATAATAAATTTGACGCAGAATATTTTAAATCGTGGATAAAATGTGATATAGAGCACATTCCTAGTTTATGTGAATATACAAATTCCCATCACAATCCAAAACATGATTTTTGGATTTGCAAATCTGCATTAAATCTAGATCTCACTGGAACAAATATATATCATCAGTCTGATATTTTTCCTAGTAATTATTCTTGGGGTTCTTTATATTCATTTCATGGTATAGTTCATTTTCCATATCAAGTATCAACAATGTCTATATTTGAGCAATATACTGCTGGTGTACCATTGCTATTTCCAACGAAAAGATTTTCTAAAAAATTATATAAAGAAAGTTTTGATCATGGAAACTTTGCATATTTAAATCAATTATCTTTTAATAGATTAAAAAACTTAGGAACGAAATCCTTACTTAAACCGCAATATTCTGATTTAGATTTAAACGACTACTCTTCGGATGCTGTTATTGATATGGCACTAGATTTATCTGATTTTTACGATGAGGAATTAATGCCAGCAATTAATTACTTCGATTCATTTGATGAACTTGATGGTATGACCCAAGATATTGGACTATTTAAACCGGATAATAGACAGAGTAGAAAAGAATTGGTATATTCTAAATGGGAAAATATAATAGGAAAAATATCATGAGAGATTATTTAAGTAATCAGTCTTTTGTAGAATATTCGGACATAATTTTTGCAAAAAATGTTTATCCAAATAAAAATGAATTTGGAAATAATATTGAAATATTTTTGAATGAAAAATTTAATGAGGAAATTGAGGAAAATGATTTAATTTTTTGTAAGCATGAATTTATACAAAAACTTTTTTGTTTATTAAATAAAAGAGATGATTTAAAAAATTTAAAATTAATCACTAGAGATAGTGATTGTTCTATCGATAAAGATTTATTCAATTTGAAACCAAAATGCATATCAAAATGGTATGCTCAAAATGTTGAGTATGACCATAAAGATTTAATACCTATACCAATTGGGTTAGCTCCAGAATATTATGATTCTTCTTATTTAACTATAAAATCTATTAATAATACATCACACAAAAGAGAAAAGTTACTTTATATTAATCATAGAATTGAAACATGGAAAAATTAAACACTAGTTGGTGGATTAACAATATTAAAAAGAGTAATATATAATAATGATACATGTAAAATTATTGGTAAAATAGACGTTTATTTTGAGTTAAATGATAATGAATTTGCAATAATGGATATTAAGGCAATTCAAAATGATGAACCACAATGTGATCATTTATTACAAGTTCTAATTTATAGTTTAATTGTAATGGTTAATACAAAT
>RFQS01000206.1 GCA_009924885.1 Pseudomonadota bacterium
TCGATGGTTCAAATCTATCCAGGCGCACCATTTATAAAGATTCCAGAAGGTGAAAAAACTTGCGTCTTGTGCTTCACCTTCTTAGATTATACCTAGTATCTCTAGCTTTATTAACCCTGTTAGAATTTGATTATGGGTAAGAGGCAGATAGAGCAGTTAGATAATCCAAGATTAGGTACTGATAAAGAGATATCAGAAGCTTATGAAAAATTCTTGAAAATTTTCATATCAAATTCTCTGCAAAAAGCTTTAGAGATTTGCCATCCCGAGCTTAATTGGATACAGGGATTACAATTAGCTCAAAAATATCTTCCTGAGAAAGTTAATATCAATCTCTCCTATCACGATAAAGTTGATTGCATCTATTCAGTAAAAGACATAGAAAGGTTACTTAATAATTATTTATTAGAGAAGCCTATTTCAATTGATTCAGCAGATAGCTTTAATGATCTTGTCAAAGATTTCATTAGAGCCTTTAAACGAGGAGTCGATAGGTTAAAGAATATGGATCTTACTAATCAAAAGATATTATTAGGTGATTTAAGAAGTTTCTTAGGCTATCTAAAAAATGATTTCTTATCAACAATTCTAAACAAGTGTATTGAAACTTTTCAGAACAAACCAACTGAAGATTACGATTCTTTTCTGGAATATGATTTAGATTCACAATTCCAGAAAATAGAGAAACAGCTATCAGATTTAATTCAAAGCTCAAATTTAAATGAAAGATTTAGCAAGAAAGATATAGAAGAACTATCACGATATCTTAAATATGAGAATAAAAAGTTTCAGGGACTATATGGAGAAAAAAAACCTTTTCAATGCTCATCTGGAGAGAGCATAACAGCAGAAGAGTTTCAAAAACAATTTAAGTCTTTATCTGAAAACAATACTAAGACAGAGGCACTTAGAATTAAAGCCTTAGCCTACTCAGATCTCTATAAAAAATGCTTTAAAGATTATGCAAGGGAACTTGGTTTTATTACACAAGACAAAATCACCAATACAACCACCACTAAATCAGACTCTAATCTCATTGCATCTGTTAGGAATATAAACTTAGAGAAACAGCTCATTCCAGCTCTAGTAAAGCAATTTGAACAAAACAATTGATAACCATAGATAACCAATCAATAAAAAAATGGTGATCTCTGGTTCTTAGGGTTATTTTTTTTATATTATAAAACTGCGATTATAGCCTTATCGGTTAAGTTAAATATCCCTTAAACAAGACCAGAGAACTTAAACCCAATAAATAAGGATCTGAACACATGACCAAGTCATCAACCAGCAACGCTCATGGAAATCTTTTAAAGAAAGTACCTGAGAGATACCAAGAAGCCGCATGCAAATGGGTAGCCACCATGCAAAATGGCTCACAACCATACGGCAGAGCTATTAGCTTTGACTGCATACGCCTCTACTTAAATGCAATGAATAAAATCTGGCATTTATTAGAAGCAGATTATTCTGATCTATACGAGGCTACAGTTCAAGCTATAGAAGCTCATAAACCCGAACAATTTTCTAGCCGTAAACACTGTAAAGAAGCGGCTATTAGCTTAGCAAAGTTTTTAATAAGACAGGAGTTTAGAGATAGCAATAATATTCTTGAGCGATTAAGAAGTATAAAAATTAAACGCCATAAAGATATACGCAGACCTACTTTTAGAGAGAAGGAGTTAAATCTACTACTAGAAGCCAATCAGAGACTTAAAACCAATCAAGCATCAAAGAATTTAAATGAGATTCTTTTGAAATTCGCCTTTTATACTGGGCTTCGGGTCTCGGAAATTTGCAATTTAAATTTCGGTGATGTTTTTCTTGATGAAGGAAGAATTCTTGTAGTAAATGGTAAGGGCGGAAAAAATCGCTGGGTAGCCATTAATAAGGCTTTAAAAGAGGATTTAAGAAATTATATCGAAAATGTAAGAGGTGAAAACGATGAATGAAGATAAATTATTTTTATTACCAGATGGCAGACCATTAAAGCGGGACCGCTTGGAGAAAAGACTCAAGGTGCTTACTCAAAAAGCTGGGCTTTCTGGCTCATGGCATAGCCTGAGAAGGGGCTGCCTTACCCATTATGCAAGTAAGGGCGCACCTATGTCTTATCTGCAAATGATAGCGGGACATCAGAGCATCTTGACGACCCAAAATTATGTGAACCCATGCCTCGAAGAGGTCTTAGAAAGTCAAAAGGAATGGTAATTAGGAATGATTTATAAATTAGACTCTTCTTAATCAAAAGGCAGCTTTAGCTGCCCTAGATTGCTGTTTGAAAATTAAGTAACTTCATTATAGCAAATTTTATTTTAGAAACAATCTAAAACCTTTCAAGGAAAGGCTTAGAGAAGCACGCACCTGCGTGAATTACAGGCAATAGGAGCAAACATTATGAACAATAAATTTAACAAAACTATCACGAATAAAATACTAGAGATATTTCAATTCGCCAAACAAGGACAGAGTCAGCTTTTTGATAAGCAAGCAACCCTAGAAATTTTAGAAGAGCTAGAAGATAAGACTATTAGTCATTTAGGGCATTTAAGTATGATCAATGACTCGGTAACTAATGAAACCAGAATCTATCTAGCACCTAAGCTTAAAGAAATATGGCTTAACATCCCTACTCTCTGTGAGGCTTTCCCTTTAGTAAAAGAAAGTAAAAGTAGAATCAAAAATTTACTAGAAAACTTCCTTAGGCTAGTGATGATATTTTCAAACAAGCTTAGACCTACTCACAGAGCTACTAGCAAAGAAGTATTTAGATGGATACATGACATAGAAAGAGATTTAAAGAATTTAAAATAAAAGGAATTAATAATGCTTAATGAAATCGACCTACAAGAATTAAAAGAAATAGGTCTTAATGAAGACACCATAGAAAAAATCCATGTTAAATCAATCAGCGTAAAAGAAGCTATAGATAAGGGTTTTTACCTGAAAACCAAGAGTGGTGAAAATGCTCTTAGCCCTGAGAATGTTAGCTCTTGCCTTTCTTACTCAATTTTAGAATTATCAGGTGAGCCTAGAATAGATACAAAGACTAAGACAGAACTAAGTTTAATTAAACCTAGATGGAAAGAAGGAATTAAGTTAGAAGATATAGGGCTAGATAAAGCCCCAAAATATCTAGGCTTACCTAAATCCAAGCAAACAGAGCAAGTAATTCTCTATCCACCAGAATTAGATCTCAATAAAGGTTATGTATTAGTTACAGAGGGACCTAAAAAAGTTTATAGAGCTTATCAAGATGGCTTTCCTACAGTAGGCTTGAGTGGTGTATGGAATTTTACAGAAGGTTCTATTAAAGAGAGCCATTTGATATCAGAATTACTTACTTTAATTGAGATTCATGAACTTAAAATTATCCTAGCTTTTGATTCAGATCAAAGCTATAAAAAGCCTGTAATGGAAGCTCAGAACACTTTAGCTAATTTGATTTATCAAAGTACTGGAAAGTTAATCTATAAACTAGACTTACCGCAAGCTTTTAAAGGTAAATTCACAAAAGGCTTAGATGATTTTTTGCAAGCAGCAGGAAAAGCAGAGCTGGGGAAGTTAATTCAGGAAGCGAGTGTAATTAAGACAGCTTTAATTAATAGCTATGAATATAATAAATTCCCTATAGCTCCATTAAGCGATCAGCCTGAGATTTTCAGAACTATCATCAAAGATTTACAGTATAAACAGGAAGGACCATTAGAGATTCTGAGTCAAGCTTTACATTGTGCTAGCTCAG
>RFQS01000207.1 GCA_009924885.1 Pseudomonadota bacterium
CACATTGCTTTTCATTCCTAAAGTTCTTTATGAACTCTTCTAAGCTTAAGCCTTTTTGAAATTGGATTTTATTTGTCATACCGTAATTATACCTTACATGAGTAAGTGGGACTAGTGCTTAAGCTGTTTTTTGGGCAGCTTCATAGGTAATCAGAATAATTTAACTACACTGTTGCCGAACGTGCAAGTTAAAGGCTGAGGACGACGAAAACGCAAAAATTGAAGTTCCACAACAGTGCCTTAATCCAACTTCAAAACAGCCATAAACGCATCCTGCGGCAGTTCCACTGAACCCACATTCTTCATACGCTTTTTACCTTTCTTCTGTTTATCTAAAAGTTTCTTCTTAGAATTTCATAATGATCTGAGTTCTTTATCTCTTGCATAATATCTTCTTCCAAGCCCATCTCTTGGAAAGTAGCTTCTGATGGAGGATTATCAACAAATCTATTTGCAAAATTTGAAGCAATAAAAAAGATAGTGTCAGTATATCTTAAAAAGCATAGTTTTTTAAAAATCTCTGGAGTAATAAAATTAAAGCCATGTGGATCTAAAAATATAAGATTAAAAGCATTTTTAATTTCTGCTTCAATCTGAAAAAAGCTTTCTGGAAAAGTTTTACAGTATCGCCTTATATTAAAAGCATTTCCCTGATAGCTAAGATCGTGTTCTAGAATTGACTCCAGTGATTCTATTTTCTCAACTTGAGCATCACACAATACTAACGTTACATTTCTCAGATCGTACTTCTTCTGCCATTTTAAGAGGACTTTAATAGATCTTAAAGCACTACCTTCATTAGCATCCCTATCTCGACCAGCTCCACAAAAGAGATCTAAGATATAAGCTTTTTTACTAGAAAATTTACTGACATATACGCCTAACCACTCCTCTAAATATTTCTCAAAAAGATCAAGCTTCATCAAAGTCGCTTCATCAAAGGATTTATCAAATATATCGCTTCTCGGCATAATGCAGAATGTTAGCAGAAATTAATTGCGATAGATTTGTTTACTAGTGGGTTTACTGGTTTTAAGTTTTCTACTCTAATTCAAACAAGCCACACACATATTTAATACTAAAGTAACGGACTATCCCAGAGGTTTTGCAGAAAAGATTTATTCGGATCAAGCAGCTTGTAACGCTTTGCACGAAGATAGAAAATAAAAAACAAGCTAAATACCATCAGAGAGACTGTACCTAATGTAAGAGAAATCAATAACATAGCGTGATTAAAATCTTCGATCATATATTACTCCTTTTTACCATATATTTCAAGAATATCAATTCCTCGTATAATCAAAAATATGCCAAAAATAAAAAATAGCGTCGCAATCAGAAAACCTATCAAGCTAAACCGTTCGGAGAGATAAGTCTTATCCGTAACAATCCAAAAGATTATTGTCGACGGTGTACCAACCAAAGCCAACCCTGTATATTTAAACAAATTAGCTCTATATTTCAAAGACTCTTCTGTATAGTTCATGCTTACTAGCTTCGCAAGAATATAGAAAAATTACAGGGGGTCATTTTTCCCCAGAAATTTAAAAGCATTTTCCTGATAGCTAAGACGTACTCTATGAATGTCCTCTGAATAAAATTTCATCAGCCCTAATTTCATAAATCAGAGATAAGCCAGCTAAAACATCAGCTCTAAGAGCTTGCTTTCCACTTTCTATCCTACTCAAGCTAACGTAAGAACATTCTATTTTATATATCTCTAAGTAAGCTGCAACTTGTAATAATGTCATTGAACGCTCTTCTCTTATTTTTTTCAAATACTTACCAAGCTTACGCCTAATTTGCTTCATCAAAGATTCAGTGTCTTTGAAGCTGATTTTTAATAATTACATATACGTAAATGAACTTGCCCTTTAGTGTTTTAAAAAAGACATTATGCGATAATATTTAATTTACGGAAAACTTGAAATGCGGTGTACTTTGAGATTAAAAATACTACTATTACTCTGCGTAAATTTATTAACTTTGCAAACATGCTTTGCTCAAAGTAAAAACCTTGTAAACTCATTTCAAGAGCAGAAGAAGGAAAGAATAGCTCACCTACAAAAAAAAGAATTTAACTGCATTGATGGCAAAGAACAATTTATCCCAGGGCAAGTTCTAGTTAAATACCGAGATACAGAAAAACTAAAAACAAAGTTATTACAATTAAAGCCGAAATTTTCTTTTGAAAAACTCAGTTCAGCTCAGGACAGTCAAACTAAATTGTTTGAAAATATTTATCTAGTAACTGATAAATCCATTTTTGATAATTATAAAATTAACAAAGCTTATCGCGAGGATCACTGTAATCAAGTGCTAGATATGATTCAGGAAATAAAAAAAGATCCCAATGTTGAAATAGTAGAGCCAAACTTAGTTTACAAATTATTATCAAACCAACTCAATGATCCTTTACTGAATGGTGACATAAACCCACCAGGACTATGGGGGCTAGAGAAGATCAATATTGAAAAAGCTTGGGAGCTATCAAACGGTGATGGCATAATCGTTGCAGTTCTTGACTCAGGGGTCGATTATAGTCATCCAGATTTGCTGAATAATATACCATTTTTCGGATATGACTATGCTTATGGTGATCAGTATCCTGAAGATGGCACTGGTCACGGCACCCACGTTGCTGGAACTATCGGCATGACAGGAAATAATAGTAAGGGTGGTGCTGGTGTTGCTTATAAAGCAAAAATTTTTCCTGTAAGAATTATAAATAGCCAAGGTATCGTTGGTGGGGATATTATTAAGGCGTTGAGCCATGCAGCCTCAAATCGGGCTCAAGTCATAAACCTTTCCTTTGGAGGACCTTTCTACTCTGCCATCTTTGACCAAGCTTATAATTTAATTTATGAGTCAGGAATAGCTTTAATTGCTGCATCTGGCAACGATGGTGTTAATACTTTATTTTATCCAGCTGGGTACGCTTCGGTTCTCGCAGTAGCTTCAACAAATCAAAATGATCAATTGTCTAGCTTTTCAAACTATGGCTCGTGGGTTGATATTGCTGCTCCTGGGGAAAATATTCTATCAACATGGAGTAACAATGCCTATTTAGTGTGTACAGCTTCAAATCCCCCTCAGAACTGGTGGTGGAAGTGCACTGGTGATGCTGGTGGTGTCAAATATTCTGAAGGTAAAATATACGGTTACGCTACTAGCGATGGAACATCTATGGCATGCCCGCATGTTTCTGGTGTGGTGGCCTTGTTGCTTTCTTATTATAATAAAATTACAGTTAATGATATTTTTCTGATACTCCAGAATTCAGTTGATCCAATAAACCCAAATGGAGCAGTATTCTCTGGAAGAATCAATGCTGGTAATGCATTGAAGCTTGCTTTACGCTTGAGAGCTTTTGCCAATATTGATATTGATAGAGATTTGAATATTAGTGATAATGAACTATTGAGATTGGCAAGTTCTATAAATAGTAGCTATGGTTACCTAAACAAAGATCTAGATTTAAATAACAGTGGGGGCTTTGACGAGAATGATATTGAGCTTTTTAGGAGCGAAGGTTTATTTGCCCTAGATGACTCATCTAAATTAAACTTTGAAAAATATTTTCTGATTACCTAGCAAGCCGCCATAAAAAGACTTAAACCCTTATTCTATCTGATTATAGAATGCATAAACAAAATGTAAACAAAGAATTCAATTCTAGAATGGTTTAAACACGAAATCTTGGGCAGCTTGCTAGGTAATCAGA
>RFQS01000208.1 GCA_009924885.1 Pseudomonadota bacterium
TTAAGCATTTTTCAGCGGATCATTAAGGATTTTTCTATCCGAAAATTAGCTGCATGATAATATTTAGAATATGGTTCTGAAAAATTTTACTAAATTGTCTTTACTAGCCCTAGTTTCATTCGGTTTAAATACGGCTGTTAGCTCTAAAACTGTGGTTAAAGAAGGAGATAAAGTCGAGGTTAAGTATTCTGGTTACTTAAAAGATGGCCGAGTTTTTGATTCTAATCTTTACCAGAAAGATAAAACCCTTAGCTTCGTAGTAGGTTCTGGATCTGTTCTAGAAGATTTTAATAACGCTGTTCTAGGTTTAGCGAAAAAAGAAAGTACGACTATCGTTATTCCAGCAGTTAAAGCTTACGGCGATGTGGATACTAATAAAATTATTAAACTAAACGCTAGCCAATTACCTGCTGATTCTCAGCCTGGTAAAAGATTAGAGCTTAAGTCTTTAAATCGTACTATCCCCGTTAGATTAGTGGAATTAGAAGGTGATACGGCTTACGTAGATGCTAATCATTTACTTGCTGGAAAAGATCTAAACTTTGATATTAAAGTATTAAAAATTGGAAAAACTAAGCTTGCTAAAGATAATTAAGACCTTAGTATAGTATTCAAACAACAAATTTATTAAAAATTAAAAACTTTTAATAAATTTATTAAAGAAATTAGGTTACCTGACCGATATATAAGGGTAAGACGGGGGTCACTTAATGGATAATAAGGTTGTTGAAACAAAAAGAATCGTAGAGAGTACAGCAGTAGCTGGACTTTTACAACAAAGAAAGCAGGAAAAGCTTGAGCGGACTGCTGGTAAAAAGCGTAAAAGACCTTTTGCGAAGGATTCTTCTTATGTAAGTTTTGATGAACAAGAATCTTCTGAGTTTGATGAAATAGAGTCTTATTTTCAATTCGTGTCGACTGCAGTAGAAAATTCACCCACTGCTAGACCATCTAAAATCAAAGCGTTAAAAGATATTCAAAAGAATACAAGAAATATTAATGATATTTATCCAGCAAAATCATTAGCAGATAAAAAATCTTTGCGAAAAATGCTATTCATTGATAGTAATGTCTTCCAAGATTCTTAAAATTGCACATTTCTATCCTGATCTTTTAAACCTCTACGGCGATTTCGGTAATATTCTTGCCTTGAAAAAACGAGCAGAGTGGAGAGGCATAGAAGTTGAAATCGTAAATATTCATCTTAAGTCAACGAGGACTAACCATGACAGTGAAAAACATACAGAACTTAATTCTTGCGACATTGCTTTTATTGGTGGTGGTCAAGATAAGCAGCAAATGGCCGTCGCTGAAGATTTTCTAGCTAAAAAAACAGAAATTTTAGAAGCAGTAGAAACAGGTATGCCATTTTTAGCAGTATGTGGCGGTTATCAACTGCTAGGTAAATATTATGAAACTTCTGAAGGGGAGCAGATATCTGGATTAAATATTCTAGATGTCCTAACT
Source organism: Pseudomonadota bacterium (assembly GCA_009924885.1). Lineage (GTDB taxonomy): Bacteria > Cyanobacteriota > Vampirovibrionia > LMEP-6097 > LMEP-6097 > LMEP-6097. The sequence goes on from RFQS01000208.1 coordinate 1,468, forward strand.
AAAGCTCAAAAAAGGGATTCTGGGAAAAAACAGAAAAGGCTCATCGGTAATGTCGTCGCTGACCTGCACTTTCCATTAAAATTAGCCCAAGATCTTAATTTAAAAGTTTCTGAATATGGATCAGAGACTAAAAATTGCTTTAATTTAAAAACGGTAGTCGGCTTCGAAAACCATTCAGGGCAGACATTTATAGAAGAAAATTCTAAAACTAAACCCTTCGCTAAAGTAAAAACAGGCTTCGGAAATAATGGTGAAGATGGCTTCGAAGGAGCTTATTATAAAAACCTTATAGGGACTTATCTCCACGGTAGTTTACTGCCGAAAAACCCTCATCTCGTAGATGAATTACTCTACCAAGCTTTAAAAAGACGAAATATTTTCTTAGATGCTCAAGAATGGTTAATACCAAATGATACACTTGAAGCAGAAGCTCACGAGAGGGCTTTAAGCTTACGCTAAGCATATGAACTACGAGTCTGCCAAAGAGGGTTTCATTCACAGTATAAACTGGTATCCCGGTCATATTGCGAAAGCCGAAAAACAGTTAAAAGAAAAAATCGGCATGATCGATTTCGTAATAGAAGTCAGGGATGCACGTATACCATTTGCTAGTCACCATAAAGATCTCAAAGAGTGGCTTTCTGGTAAACCTTATATAACTCTTCTAAATAAAAGTGACTTAGCTGATGCAGAAAAATGTAAAATAGCGAAAAGCATTATAGAAGCTGAAAAAGAAGCAAAAGCCGTGTACCTAGTAAACAGCCGCGCAAGCTCACTACCTCTAGCTCTTATAAAAAGCATAGATGAACTAGGCGAAGCTGCGACTAGGAAATTTAAAGCAAAGGGAATCCTCAAGAGAGCTGCGAGAATCATGATAGTTGGCTATCCTAATGTCGGGAAATCTACTCTAATTAATAAACTTTCTAAAACCAGAAAAGCTAAAGTAGAAAACCGCCCCGGAGTCACTCAGAGACAGCAGTGGATTCAAGTTAAAACTCAGCAAGAAATTCTCTTATTAGACACCCCTGGAATTATTCCGACTAAGCTTTATTCAGATGATCAAGGAGTTAAACTTGCTCTCTGTAACTGTGTTTCAGGCAAAGCCTATGATCCAATAGAGCTTTTAGTTCACGCAATTCCACTCATAGAGAGTCTTTACCCTAAGGCGATTAATAATTATTATGGGGTAGAAAATTATAAATCCTTACTAGATGAGGATGCTGTTAAAAAAATACAAGCATCTAATAATCTAAATGCGAATAATGAACTCAATGAAACACTGATTAATAAATTTTTAGAAGTTATAGCTATTAAGAAAGGTTGGTTAAAAAAGGAGACCGATGCACAACGTACAGTTTCAAGGCTGAGGAGGACGAATGACGAAAACGCAGAAAATGAAGTTGTGCATCGGTCTGATGCTGATATGGAGAGGACTGCACTAAAGATTATTAATGACTTTCGTGAACAGAAGTTTGCTTTGATGAATCTTGAGTAATAAATTTCTGTATCAACGCAAGGCTCCAAGCTCAATAGACGCTTCTTCTCTGTACCAGCAGCATTCTTCTCTGTAAATCATCTAAAGCCCCTTTAGGACTCATCTCTAAACGCAAAACTTTATCAAAGGCTTTTTTAATTTCACGTTTATACTCTTTAGAAAAACTTAGATGCGGGAAGTAGACGGCATTTGAGCTCTCTGCTAAATCCATAAGGACTTCTATATATGGGTTCGGATGCTTTTTAATAAACTCCCTCTTCTCAGATTCGCTGAGCTTAAGTGGCGGGAACTTACTCTGTGAGAGGGCTAGGTAATTAATGTTTTCTTTTTTCAGTAACCACAGCATAAAATATAATGCTTTATCAGGATTTTTGGCACCTTTAGGAATGGCTAAGGCATCTACTGCTATTTCAGTCGGTGCTTGAGAATTGAAGCTTGGAAACGCTTTCACCTCTACTTGATAATTCGGTGAAAACTTTTTAGCAAAACCGTATTCCCAGACACCGCTAGTCTCTAATGCCACTTGCCCAGCGTAGAAAGGGTTATCTGGACTTTGATAAGAAATATTTCCTTCTATAAAGCCCTGAAGCTTTTCTTGAGGAATTTTTTTTATAAAGTTGTCTAAAACCCATTCCCAAGCTTTAATGTTTTCTGGAGTATTCGCCGTAATTTTATAGTCATGGGACTGCTTGCAAACTCCAATTTCTGCGTTTTCC
>RFQS01000209.1 GCA_009924885.1 Pseudomonadota bacterium
AAATCATTTAGCTCTTTTAATGCTTTGGGTGAGAGTGATGTACGGAAATATGAAGATTTAATTAGATTGATGTTTTTTACGCAGTTCTTCTTGGAGCGCGTAGCGATTACTCAAATTAGGGCTGACAGTGAAGATTTTGCATTTGATATGTTTGAGTCACTTAACTCTACTGGTGAGCCATTGACCGCTTTTGAAACTTTCAGACCCAAAATCATCATACAAGACCAAGAAGGTTCTGAAACCGATAATCATGCTATTGCTGATGACATTGCTTCGATATTAGATAGCAAAACAATAGATGAAAAAAAAAGGCGAACAGATAATTTTATAATTGCTTTTGCGGTTGCTGAAATTGGGCATAAGTTGCCTAAGAAGCTTTATATGCAAAGATCTTTTTTAAGAGAGAGTTTTAATAATACTCCAAATGAAGATCGTCAGGATTTTATTAACCATATGCACCATGTGGCAAAGTTCATGCGTCATTTTTGGTTTACTGAAGATATTACAAAAGAAAATTCTAGATCATTTGGTCTAAAGTGTGAGCTAAGTCTCGGTAAGGATGCTTTAATGTGTCTTCAATATTTACGTGACGTAAACCATACGGTTACGATTCCGATCCTAAGTCGTTACTATACAAAGATCATCATGACATCTGAAGAAGACCAAATGGAGACTTTATTTCATGAATTTGAATTAGCTATAAAGTCTGTTACAGCATTTTCTATATTATGGCGAGCTTTTGTTGGCGGTACTTCTGGTATTGATACTGTTTACAGAGATTTAGTTGCTGGAAAGTTAAAGATAGTTGGCGATCTTGTTTTTTCAAGACGTATAAAAAAGGATCGAACAGAAATTAATACCAAAGTACCCTCTATAAGTGAACTAAAGAAAGCCTTCCGAGATATTTTAAGAGAACATAAGCAAATGAGAATCTCATCTAGGGAAACTTGGATTAAAAGAGCTAGTGACGAGCTAAAATATATAAAACAAAAAGAAGTTAATAAATTTATTATTTTGGCAGCGTTCCACTTCTCTCAAACTAATAAAAATGAATCAGGTATGTTAAAAAGGGCGTCCAATAATCGGGGAGGGCAGGAAACGCTTTTGATTGATATGTGGAATGATGTTGATTTTAGTTTAGAACATATTGCTCCCCAAAGTGACCAACACTGGCATGGCTCTGATATATACAATTCGGCAGTAACAGTTCACAAACTAGGCAATCTTGTATTTTTGAATCAGTCAATCAACAATACTCTGACGAACAGGTCTTGGAAAGAAAAAAAGCAAATATTTGATCTTTTATCAACTCAGGATGATGAGGATTTCCGTAAAAAGTCTGAGGATTTAAATATTACCGTTAATATTGAAAAATTGGCACGATACGGTTTTCTCCCTCATTTGTCTTCATTAACATTAGTCGAGTCTTGGAATAAGATTATGATAGAATCTAGGACCGAAAATTTACTCTCTCTGGCTTGGGATACGATTTATCCTTGGCTAGAAGATAATTAGGCTTATCGTAAGTGATGTCCATATCCCCCCACAAAACCGCTATTCGCCGCTTTGAACTCTCTAGACCACTGAAGCTCGCATTGCAAGATGGTCTTCTGAGGCAGGATTTTTCTTTATTTGACTATGGCTGTGGTTTAGGAGATGATCTCAATATCTTAGAGTCAATGAACTTCAAGTGTTCAGGTTGGGATCCAGCTCATAGGCAGGATTCTGAAAAGGTCGCAGCTGAAGTTGTTAATTTAGGCTATGTGATTAATGTTATTGAGAAAGTTCAGGATAGAGTAAGTGTCTTAAGCGAGGCGTTTCAATTATCTTCTAAGGTCCTAGTAGTTTCAGCGATGTTAGATGTGAAATCCAATCTAGCAACTAATTTCAGAATGCACGGTGATGGATATGTTACTTCTAGAGGAACATTTCAAAAGCTATATGAACAGGCAGAGTTAAAAGATTTTATTATCTCTACTTTAAATCAGGAGGCTTTTCCTGCGGCACCTGGAATTTTTTATGTTTTTCGAGATGAAGCATTAAAAGAAGAGTTTCTACAGAATAAAATTACTAAACATATTCACTTTAAGCGTAGAGAACCATTAACTTTAATCGAGAAATATGCTTCAGAGAAAGAACTTTTAGAGAAGTTTTTAGATAGGATGTGTGAATTAGGACGTATTCCTACTGAGGAAGAGTTCTCGCTTAGCACAGAGATTAAATCTAGAATAGGTTCATTGAAAAAGGCTTATTCTATAGTCAATTCATTTTTCCCTGATAATCTAATCAGTGATTGCCAACGCAGGCGTGAAGAAGACCTTCTTGTTTATTTGGCTCTAATTAATTTTAGGAAAATACCAGCCCTTAAAAATTTATCTCTAAGTTTAAAAAATGATATGAAGATATTTTTTGGTAACTATAAAGATGCACGAGAAAGAGGTAAAGAATTACTTTTCCAAGCAGGAAATCCAGAGCTGATTGCAAGTGCTTGTCGTAAATCAAAAATAGGGAAACTATTACCAGAAGATCTTTACATACATAAAGAGTATGTAGATCATTTATCTCCGATTTTAAGGGTTTATGTAGGCTGTGGTAATGCTTTTATTGGTGATATAGAGGAAGCCAATATTATTAAAATTCATATGAATTCAGGAAAAATTTCTTACTTAGAATATGAAGATTTCGATGATAACCCTCATCCAAGGCTATTAAAAACGACTACTGTTATGTTTAAGGAATTGCGGATGAAGGAGATAGATTTTTCTGAAAGAGAGAATCCGCCTATACTTCATCGTAAAGAGACTTTAGTCGCAGAAGATTACCCTCATTATGAAAAATTTAAAAAACTCACTGAAGATGAAGAAAAAGCAGGACTGTTAGATCATGCTTCTGGAATAGGTTTTAGACTAAATTGGGAAAAGCGTTTGCAGGAAATGGGTTATACCTTTTCTGGTCATGATCTTGTACCATTAAAGTAGAATGGCTCTAAAACCAGTATATTTAGATTATCAAGCTACAACTCCAGTAGATAAAAGGGTTTTAGATGTTATGCTCCCTTATTTTTCTGAGCATTTTGCGAACCCAGCGAGTTCTACCCATATCTATGGTGAAAAAGCTGCTAAGGAACTTGATTGTGCAAGAGATTTATTTGCTAGTTTTATAAATGCTAAAAAAAATGAAATCGTTTTTACAAGTGGAGCTACAGAGTCTAATAATTTTGCTCTGAAAGGTTTAGAAACACTACTAAAAAGAAAAAATAAAACCCATATTGTTTCTAGTCAAATTGAACATAAGGCTGTTATTGAGCCGTTAAAGTACCTTCAGGATAGGGGCTTTGAGCTTACTTTATTAAAGCCAAATCAAGATGGCACTTTAGATTTAGATTTATTACAAGCGAGTCTTAAACCTAATACGGGTTTGATTTCCATAATGCATGCAAATAATGAAATCGGCACTATTAATCCGATTAAACAAATTGGCAAGATTGCAAAAGAAGCCGGGGCTTTGTTCCATTGCGATGCCGCACAAACGGCGGGTCGCCTGAGTCTCGATGCCGAATCTTTGGGCGTCGATCTGCTGTCGATCTCGGCGCATAAGCTCTATGGGCCGAAGGGCGTCGGTGCGCTCTG
>RFQS01000210.1 GCA_009924885.1 Pseudomonadota bacterium
CACCGAAAAAACTCTCTGGAACGATAAAGATAAACCTATCTTTATCAGCCTAGCTAGCACAGGTATAGAGCCGCAGAAAGATAGAATCTGTAAGCTCAGTTTACTTGGTAGTAACAGCCACGAGAAGAGTTTTCTTATTAATCCACAGAAGGAGATACAGGAATACGCTACTAGAGTGCATGGTATTAAAAACTCTGATCTTAAAGATGCTATGCCTTTTGAAAATATCGCAGAGGAAGTAATTAAGGAATTAGAAGCGCATAATGTTTTTGTCGCCTATAATTTCTCTTTTAGTTTTCAGATATTACAGAATGAACTTTATAGAACCTGTGGTTATCAGCTTCTTGAAGAGAATTTCACTTTTATAGATCCTTACCTGATCTTTAAAAAAGCTTTTCCTTATACATTAAAGAATGCCGCTAAGCTCTTTCTAGGAAAGGATTATAAAGATGATGAATATATGGAATTCTCAGCAGTAAAACTTCAGGAAATACTAACAGCACAGATAAAGCAGTTTCCACAGTTCTTTGAAGGTGACTTAAGAGAGTTAGAACACCAGACCATAGGCCAGATAGGTATTCCAGGGAAATGGTTTAATCTAAAAGATGATAATTTCTGCTTCGCTCAAGGTAAATTTAAAGGTAAAAAAATTAACGAAAATCACCTTGAATATCTAAGTTGGATAGCAAGCCTAGAAGATATCAGCGTTTCAGAAAGAAAGTTTATAGATGAATACTGTGGGTCTGTAAAAGCGTAAAATATTTTTCTTTCCGATCAAATCTTAGGCATCCGCTACAAACAAAATGGGCATGTAGTCAAACGAACAAGTTCAAGGCTGAGCAGGACGAATGACCGCAATGTACTGGGTGTACAAGAGGATCATGAGGACGACGAAAACGCAGAAATTGAAGTTTGGCTACACGCCCAAAATAGTATTTTCGCCCCCGACCGAGGCACCAAGCCTAGTTCGGGGGCGGATTACTTAACTTCTTTGCCTGACTCTAGTTTTATAACCTAAGGCAGCACACTTTTTTTTTTAACAACATAATGGCATAATCATTTCAGCATGTTAATCACTCTAGTAGCACTATACATACTATTTAATATTGGCTTTAGTTTTTATATAAGCCAGAAAAATAAAAACACCTTAGACTACGTCTTTGCTGGTTCTAAACTGCCTTTTTGGATTTCATCCTTCGCTTTTTTTGCGACTTGGTTCGGTTCTGAAATGATCATCGGTTCAGCCTCGGAGTTTATGAACAGAGGCTTTAAAGCTCTTATTAAAGATCCTTTCGGTGCATCTATCTGTATATTTTTAATCGGTGCGGTTTTTTCTAAACATTTTTATAAAATGCCTTATCTCTCCTTTGCTAGTTTTTTTAAAATTAAATATGGCTCGAAAGTCGGCTTCTACGCAAGTCTCTGCATAATCATGGGTTACGTCGGCTGGCTAGCCGCTCAGTATATAGCTTTCGCTGTAATTCTTAAAACCTTAGTTAATCTACCTTTAGAAATAGGCATGATAATTGGTGCCATTATATTTTTACTTTACGTCTGGTGGGGCGGCTTACTCGCTATCTCTATTTTAGACATGAGCCAAACGATCATTATCATAGTAGGATTACTAGCCGTGGCTATTCCTATTATCTCTGCGGCAGGTGGACTCGGAAATATAATCCAGCAGACCCCTCCAGAATTTTTTAATGTAGTGCCAGATATGGATTTTATGTCTATAGCGACATTTATTAGTGCCCTAATTACTGTCGGCATCGGCTCTTTACCACAGCAAGATTTATACCAAAGAGTTAAAGCCTGTAAATCAGCAGCCGTAGCCAAATACTCAGGTATCTTCAGTGCTTTTTTATATATCGCAATAAGCTTAATTCCAGCATTTATTATTCTTGGTATAAAAGTAAGCCAACCCGAGCTTATCTCTGAACTCACTGATGGACAGATGGTTTTACCTAAAATTGTTATGCATAATGGTAATGTTTTAGTTCAATTTTTATTCTTTGGTGCCATACTCTCAGCGATTATGAGTACAGCAAGTGTTTGTATCCTTGCTCCAGCTACGGTTTTTGCAGAAAATTTCGTCAGACCCGCTTTAATATTTATGGGTCATAGAAACAAGGTCAGAGATATAGATAGAACTATTTCTATAAAACAAGCTGCTATCGCTATAACTGTCATCAGTTTGATAGTCGCTTTTATTAACGGTAATATTTATCATTTAGCGACTGAAGCAGCTACTATAACGCTTGTTACACTAGTCGTCCCTTTTCTATTTGCGATTTTCGCAAAAAAAATCAATAGCACAGCAGCTCAGGTAGCCATATTTTCTGGTTTAAGTATTTGGCTAGGTTTTATGATATTTAAAGTACAGTTTCCCTGTCAGTTAGCTGGTTTCCTCGTCTCTCTTTTTGCATATCTAATTACAGATGGAATTATATATAGCTTTTTTAGCAAAGGCTCGCATCGCCGCCATAGACTTTAATATCATTCTCAGATTTATTATGAGTCCTGTCTGTTAAAAACTGATTCGCCAGCATAGTATTTAAAAGATTTAAATGATTAATAGTGTTTAAAGTATTCTCTGGCAAGAATCTCTGAATACCATCTACCATACTACCTATCGTAGTAACTACTCCTGTCTTTCTCATATTAGAATCAGGATGAGTGAGTAAAGTATAATCAGCGACTAAGCCTCCTAGACTTCTTATTGAACCAAATACTTTATTCGCTAAATCTCTAGATTTAGTTCCAAAAAGCATACCAAGTGCCGATCCGAGAAAAGTTAAAGTACCTGCCATGACTAAAGTATGCCCCTCGTCTTTATCAGTAGGAAAAAGCTTTCTATTTTCACCTAAGCCTCCAGAAAATATTTCCTTATAAGCTTCTCCTAAAGAAGAAAACCATATTTTTAAATTTTCAAACTTAGTCTCAGCCTGATTAGGGAATCTTAAAGATTTTTTTTGCTGAACTTTACCTTCTAAAGCAAGATCCAACTGTGGAATAAATTCACCAAGTCCTGAAGCTAAAGTAAGATCATTTAATTTCACTAAAGGTAAAGCTGCTACACCCATTAACCTACCTGCACTTTCGACTACCCTATTCTGCTTAAATGCTTCCACTGCGGTTTCTAGGTATCTAGCGATCATCGCTCCCTTAATTGAAACTATCGAATACTTATCCACAATTTGCTTCAATGGCTTAGGAATATGTATGAAATCCGTTCCAGCTGACAGTACCGAAGCTAAACCTAAAGCAATATTTAGCACAGGGTTATTTAAAAAATTGTGTATCAGTTTTGGTTTTTCAGAATCTTTTCCATGAAGATTTGCTAAAGACTCTCTTGATATCTTATCTAAGGACTGTCTTGAAGTTTCTTTTTGCAAGGACGTCTCTGAATCAGGCTTTGAATTCAAAGCCCGATTAGTCGTAAGACTTTCAGTACTAGGACTTACCGTAAGCAAATTTAATTCTCAGAAATGCGAAATACCAATTTTAGCAAAATTCAATAATTAAATTCCTAGAATCTAGCCTGAAGTTAAATTAAGAAGAAAAAGCTCATTGTATATAGGTTTCAATAGCAAAAAGTAACCTAAAACAATGAGCAAATATA
>RFQS01000022.1 GCA_009924885.1 Pseudomonadota bacterium
CTTGCAAAAATTCCATCTCTCTTGATAAACTTCTCTCTGAAATCTAATTAACAATTTGCTTGAATTATTAAAAATTTAACTTCAGATCTGAATTCAGGTTAAATATTTTATCGTCAGGATTTAAATTATTTTTATTAATGATTTTAGGTTCAATTAAAAACTCTTGGCGAGATATTTGCTTACCAATAGTACTAGTGGGATGATCTCCAGCTGGTGGTGTTGGATTTGATGTTGAAGTATTCAAATGTGAAGTATTCAATCCTGAACTATTCGATGCTGGATTCGGTGGCGTAATTCCCATTGGAATTTTATACCATCAGTACAGATTCTGCTAACCTAATGTCTGTAAAATAGGATATTAGGTGGAGTTCAGCTGTACGACCTTAATGAGACTGCTGCGTAACGGTCTCCTAATGTGCTTCAAGCCAGTTTTTACCAAAGCCAAGATTAGCTATTAATGGCACTCGTAATTCAACTATATTCTCCATGCATTCTTTGACAATGTTTTGAATTGAACTAAGATTTTTTTCTTGACATTCTATTAATATCTCGTCATGCACTTGAAGTATGATTCTTGGAGTATTAAAGCTTTCAGAAGCATTAAGAACAGTATCGTTTATAAGTTCAGGTTCTATATTTTGAGAAAGATTTGCTTTGATTTTGATCATAGCTTGTTTCATAATATCGGCGGCAGCACTTTGAATGACTGTGTTAAAGGCTTGCCTCTCTTCTTCTTTTTGTAGCATTTTATTATTACTGTTAATGTTCTGGAAATATCTTCTTCTACCAAAGATATTTTCTACATATGAATTTTCATGAGCGAATTCAAGTATGCTTGTCATAAAAGGCTTTATGGAAGAGTAGATCTCAAAATATTTATCTATGAAGTATTTGGCTTCTTTATTCGTAATATTCAATTGCTGAGCGGTCGCAAAGGTTCCTTGCATGTAAACTAAAGCAAAGTTTAGAGTTTTTCCTATTCTCCTGTCATCAGCTGTAATTTCATCTGGATTTTTATCCATTATTTTAATTGCGGTTTGAGTGTGAATATCTTCGTTATTCCGAAAAGCTCTAATCAACTCTTCTTCATTCGCTAAATGAGCTAAGACTCTAAGTTCTATCTGAGAATAATCAGCACTTACTATAAAGTTATTTTTATTAGCAGTAGTGAAACCAGTTCTCACTTTGCGTCCTAGTTCTGTTTTGATAGGAATGTTTTGCAAATTAGGATTAGAAGAACTGAGTCTGCCTGTAGTGGTCAGAACTTGATTGAAATCAGAATGTATTCTCTGTGTCTCTTTAGCGATAAGCTGTGGTAGATTGTCGACGTAAGTGCTAGTTAACTTAGTAAGTGAGCGGTATTCAAGGATTTTCTGTATTAAGGTTTTTTGTTCAGGTTTGAGGTCTGGCTCTACTAATAGTTTTTCAAGAGTATCTTGGTCAGTAGAAAAATTACCAGATTTATTTTTTTTACCATCATTTTTGATACCAAGCTCAATAAATAGTATCTCACTGAGCTGCTTTGGTGAAGCTATGTTAAATTGCTTTCCAGATAGTTTAAATATGCTTTCTTCTAGCACCGTGATTCTTTGATGTAATTCTATAGATAATTCCGAAAAATATTTCGTATCTATACTTACTCCAGTATTCTCTATTTCTGTAAGTACTTCTACGAAAGGGAAGTCGATATTTTTTAAAAGCTCTAATTGTTTTTTATTTAAAGTTTTTTGATAGTAGAGATAAAGTCTATAAGTGATGAAAGCATCGGCTGCGGCATAGTCTGCGACATCATTCATTGGGACTTGGTCTAGGGTTATTTGTTTTCGCCCAGTGCCGATAAGTTCCTCTATCTCCTTCATTCTTAGGTGAAGTATTCTTTTAGACTGTTGTTTAAGACCGTGCTTGTTACTTGGATTTTCCACGTAGCTAGCTAGCATAATATCGAAAAAATTACTGTGGGTTACGACGCCAAGCCGCTTAAATAACTTATGCTCAAATTTGGCATTCTGAATAATTTGTAGTTGATTCTTATTTTCTAGAATAGGTTTTAAATATTCTAAGACTAGGCTGTGACTTAATAATTCGGAATTCACTTTTATTAGAGTGGCTGTAGTGTTTTTAGAATCTTCAGATTCATTCTCTCTGAGCAGAGGCTGACTGAATAATGAACCCTGACTTATGGTGATATTTTCTACTTCTTTTGTTTCATTGGGTTGTTTAACTGGGATGTAATAAGAATAAATATTTTCATCATTGGTATCTGCTTTATGAAACGCAAACGCCCAGCCGACTATCTTGCAGTTGAGAGTATTTAAGCCAGTGGTTTCTAAGTCTATTGCAAAAATATTAACTTTTTTAAGTTCATTACTGAGTTCTTTAAGCTTTTCTTCGCTGTCTATAATAATGGCACTGAGTTCTAACCTTCTAATTTCTTGATCTACTTGTTCAAATGCTTTATTAGAGCCATCTGTAGATTCCTCATCTATATTTATACTTACTTTAACTAGGTCACCATTATTAAAACTTTTTAGGAGTACTGGTAATTTTTTTAAAATACTGTGAAATTCAAAGACTTTTAAAAAATCAATCAGTGATTCAGTATCTGGTAGATTAAGCTTCGCTGCTTTTAAATATGCTTCTGTCTGACCTGCATTAATTTCCTCTGTAAGGATTGTGGCAAGATGCTTTGATAATCTTGCAGAATCTTCTTGGGCTTTTAATTTTTCTTGAACTTTAGCTGGAATGATATTTTCTAAATTCTTATAGATATTATCAATGTCACCGTAATCTTCCAATAGTTTTATGGCTGACTTAGGTCCTAGCCCTTTGACACCAGGTATGTTATCTGAGCTATCTCCAGCTATGCCTTTGTAATCAGCTACTTGAGAAGGTTTTATGCCTAATTCTTCTACTACGTCTTGCGGGCTGTAGAGCTTTAATCCTCCACCACGCTGTGGTGCTGCTACTTTAACGTCATCACTGATTAATTGAAATAGGTCTCTGTCACCAGATAGTATGACAGTTTTTAGACCTTCTTTTTCAGCTGCTTTCGTTAATATACCGATAAGATCATCTGCTTCAAAGCCAGCTTCCTCTAAAACTGGAATATGAAATTTTTTAAAACTCTCTTTGATCCAGCCCCATTGTGCTTTTAAATCATCTGGCATTTGATCTGGACGGTTAGCTTTATATTCTTCGTAGAGCTCGTGGCGAAAAGAAGGTTGTGGTAAGTCAAAAGCGACAGCGATAGAAGTGGGTTTGATCATCTCCATCGCATCAAAGAGAGCTTTTAATGTTCCATATATAGCCCATGTCGGTTCACCATCCTTGTTTCTAAGATTGGTTCTTTCTAGTGCAAAAAACATTCTAAAAGCTAGATTGCTACCGTCTATAAGTAAAAGTGTTTCATTAGTCATTTCTTTTCTAGTCTAATGAGAGATAATTCTAGATTATTTCCTGAAATTATTGTTTCTTTTGACAAATTAAAATTAGGTTCAATTATTTTTTTTATATTATTAATTTTCTCGCTTGGCCAGAAAATATAAACAATGCCTTAAAGATTACATTTGATTCCGTAAGGTGGGTTTATGATCATTAAGCTTTGAGAGTCGCTGGCTAATGGGAGTTGTGTTGCATCCCATTCTTGAAATTTCATTAACTCTATCTTTGCCTTTGGGTTGGTGGCAGACTTTCTTCGGCGTTCTTCAGCGGTGCCATAAAGTGTGCCTGGTTTATAGTTTATATCTCCAGATAAAGTGCGTATCCCTTCATTTGATAGATAGACTGCCATGGAGCCAGGACCACCAAATGGAATAATCGCAGTGTCATTATTTTTAAAATCATTATTAGCCTTTATCTGTTGAACTAGTTCACGGAGAAATTTATGTGAGAGTGCGTGATCTACTCCTTCCTCTAAGCTTAAGTGTGCTCTGTGGAAGTTTTCTTCATGGTTGACTGGATGAGTATAATCCCTAGGTGAGTGTAGAGAGAGCTTCCGCTCATCTAGTGAAGTTGGATTGACTGGTGAATTTACTTGTGACTTGATAAAAGGAAAATTTGGCTTTTGACGAAATTCCCATAACTTTATATTTGGTGGGATTAATCTTAATATTATATGTTCATGGCACTATCTTTATTTAATTACTTAATTATTAAGAACAAGATTTATTTTTTAAATGTCATCTTGAGTTATGTTAAAATTTACCATCTTATGGCTTCTGCTTTAGATTTAATTTTAGTTGATGATGTTGAACATTTAGGTAAGGCTGGTGAACTTGTAAAAGTAAAACTTGGTTACGCTAGAAACTTTCTTTTACCGAGAGGTCTTGCTCATGTGGCTAATAGATTTACACTTGCTGAGTATGAAGTGAGAAAGGCTAAACTTGAAGAAGAAGCTCAACAGAGAAGAGAGAAAGCAGAACAGCTTAAAGCTAAGCTTGATGAGCAGTTTGTTAAGATTGAGGCTAAAGCTGGTGAATCTGGTAAGCTTTTCGGTGCTATTACTAAAGAGAATGTTTGTAACGCTGTTGAGCAGCAGCTTTCTACTAAAATTTCTAAAGATCAGGTTGATTTAAAAACACCTATTAGGTCTATCGGTGATTTTGAAGTTAAATTAAATTTAGCTGCTCAGATTTTTGCGACTATCATCGTTAAAGTTCAAGCTATCTAAGTTTTATACGTGTCATAATTTTATTTCATGTTCATTACTATTGAAGGGCCAGATCAAGCTGGAAAGACTACTCAGGTATCTTTACTAAAAAAGTATGCTGCTGAGAATAATAAAGATTGGTTGTTTACATCTAATCCAGGTGGTACTGATCTTGGTAAGCGGCTTAGAGAATTAATCCTTGACAGGAATTATAAAGTATCAGATAAAGCAGAGTTACTAGTTTATCTTGCTGATAGAGCGCAGCATGTAGAAGAATATCATTCTTTAATTAAAGATCCAACGAAGGTCGTTATTTGTGATCGTTTTACTGATAGCACTTTGGCTTATCAAGGTTATGGCAGGAATCTGGATTTAGGGATTATTAGGCAGTTAAATGCTTATGTTACTAAAGGTATTAAGCAAGATCTTACTTTGATGTTAATGATAGATGCAGATGAAGCTACTAGAAGGCGCGAGGGAGCTCCAGACAGAATTGAGCAGGAGAATAAACTATTTTTCATTAGGGTAGCTAACGGCTATAAGACTATCGCACATGAAGAGCCTGAAAGAGTGAAAATTATAAATGTAGAGAATCATTCTCGTGAAGTGCTTCATGAGCGAATAGTTAATCTTATTAATAGCTTTATTGAACAAGGTCAGCTATGAATAATTCTAGGACTATCTTAATAACCGGTTCGGCTGGGTTTATCGGCTCACATTTAATGGATTTACTTATAGATAGAGGCGATAAGCTGGTTGGGGTCGATAATTTTTGTGATTTCTATTCCCCTCAAATCAAGCACGATAATAGTAAAAAACATTATATAAGTGCTAACGCTAATATCTATGAGCTTGATTTATTAGATTATGATGCTCTTGAAGAGCTTTTTAAAAAATATAATTTTACTCATATAGTTCATTTAGCAGCGATGGCTGGTGTTAGACCTTCTTTGGAGAATCCTCGTCTTTATGATACTGTGAATAACCACTCCACCATTAATTTGTTAGATCTTGCGAAGAAATATAAAGTATCTAAATTTGTTTTTGCTTCTAGTAGTTCTGTCTATGGATCTCGTTCAGTGACGCCATTTAAGGAAGATGAAGATATTAGTAAGCCTATCAGTCCTTATGCTGCTACTAAAGTTTCTGGTGAAGCGATGGTGCATGCGATGACACATTCGGTAGATTCTCTTTCATCAGTTTGTTTAAGGTTCTTTACTGTTTATGGAGCTAGGCAGAGACCTGATTTAGCTATTCATAAATTTTCAGAGCTGATATCTTCAGGAAAGCCCATTCCAGTCTATGGTGATGGTTCTTATCAGCGTGATTATACTTATATCGATGATATTCTAGATGGAATTACTAAGGCTATAGACTTTAATACTAAATTTGAAATATTTAATTTAGGAGAGTCACGCACCTATACTGTAAGTGAATTAATATCTCTTCTTGAGACTAAGCTAAATAAGCCAGCAATTATTTCTTATCAAGATAAGGTAATAGGTGATGTTCCTGTAACTTGTGCTGATATCTCTAAAGCTAAGTCGCTGCTTGCTTATAATCCGAAGACGCATCTTAGTGAGGGTTTAGATAAATTCATAGAATGGTTTCAAGATAAAAATAAAATTTTATCTTGAAGCTTGCTTTTAATTTCTAAATTGCATATTATAACTTTAACTATTAATTATGAAACTTGATTTACATTGGAGAATTTTTATCGGTCTTGCCCTTGGTGCGATACTAGGTTATTTTTTCTCTGTGTCTGGTACAGATCTGCAAGATCCAAGTCTTGGCGTTGTTAAGCTTTCACATATTAGCTGGATTGGTGATCTTTTTCTGAAGCTTTTAAAAATGATAGTTTTACCGCTGATCATTTCTTCTATTATTGTTGGGGTTGGGCATTTACCCGTTCAGAGTTTAGGTAAAGTAGGTCTAGTCACATTTTTATTATTTAAAGGCTTGATGCTGTTTGCAGCTGGCTTTGGTCTCGTCTTCGTAAATTTCTTTAAACCAGGCTATCATATCGATTTACATAGTCTTATAGACTCTAATCCAGCAGCTGATGAGGTGAAGTTTATTACTGAATCGAGCTTTAGCTTTGGTGATTTAATATTTGGAATAGTACCCGATAATATCTTTAAGTCACTTGCGGCAGGCTCTTTATTGCAAATTATTTTAGTTTCTATTTTATTTTCTGTTGCTTTAATTAAAGTGAAAAATGGAAAAATGGTTCTTGATTTTTTCAAAGCTTGTTTAAATGCGATATTAAAAGTCACTCATTGGATTATGGCGATATCGCCGTTTGGTATTTTTGCTTTAATCACGAAGACTGTTGCTATAGGTGGTCTTAGTTCTTTAGCGAATTACATGCCTTTTGTTACTACTGTATTAGTTGCTTTTGCGGCGATGATATTAGTAGTAGCTCCGATTTTAGTTCACTTTTTTACAGATTTTACGCCATTACAGTTTTTCAGTGGCATGAAAGAGGTTATGTTGACTGCTTTTAGCACTTCTAGTTCAGCTGCTTCTATTCCTATTACTTTAGAGACTTTAGAGAAGAAGTTTAATGTTCCTAATAAAATAGCTAGCTTTGTTATTCCTATTGGTGCTTCGATGAATATGTGCGGTGCTGCTATTTATGAATCTATTGTTACTCTATTCGTGGCGCAAGCTTGGCTACCTGAGCCTTTAACTTTAACTCAACAGATATTTGTTGTTGGAATGGTTCTCTTAGCGACTTTCGGAACGCCTGGTATTCCTCACGGCAGTTTAATTACTATGGCTATAGTGTTTCAGGCTGTAGGATTACCTTTAGAAGCTATCGGTGTAATTATCAGTATTGATCGTATCCTTGATATGACAAGAACTATGGTGAATGTAACTTTTGATTCACTATCTTGTTTGATTTTAAATAAAATGTTTAAAAACCTTGGAGATAATTTCCCTGAGCAGACAGATATTGAGCTGGAAGAAAGTGAATTATCTTCACGTATTTTACCTAAGAATTCAGGTGAATCTGAGGCTAGTAGCCTAACTTATTAGTTGGGCGTGCAGCCGAACGAACAAGTTCAAGGCTGAGGAGGATGAATGATTTTTATTACTGCGACTGATACAGGTGTCGGTAAGACTTTTTTTTCTCAGAAGATTATAGAGGCTGTGGCTCAGATCATTGATAGGCGTGACATCGCTTACTATAAACCGATTCAGTGTGGTAAAGATGCTAAAGAACTTTTCGGTAATATCTTTTATGAAGCTGATTATCAGTGCATAGAGAGAGCTTGCCCAGATATAGATACTTACTGTACTTATGAATTTGATTTTCCAGCTTCTCCAGACTACGCATCTTCACTTGAAAATGTGATTATTGATATTAATAAAATCGTGCAGGATTTTGAGAAATTAAGACTGGACTATAAATTTATCGTTGTAGAGGGGGCTGGGGGGCTTGCCGTGCCGATTAATTCTACTGAAATGATTAGTGATGTGGCTAAAGCTTTAAATCTGGCTACTGTGCTTATAACTAAACCTGTCTTAGGTACTATTAATCAGACTTTACTTTCTATTGAACATGCTAAAGCTAAGGGTTTAAATATTCACTCTTTGATTTTGGCTGAGGTTTACGATAACGTAGAATTTGAAATTCAGCAAGACTTTCATCGTACTAGTAAAGCTATGGAAGCAGCTCAGTTAGAGGCTAGTTTAGAGTCTATAGAACGCTTTTCTGGGATTAAGTTTAGGACTGTGGATGAAGTGGTTCAGGATTATTATAAAGATCTGTCTCTTTAAGAAAGCTGGCTAATTTTCCAAATAGATTTAGCCTGTTTCGCCATCCATGCTTGCCTACTGTTAATGCGTGCCACACCCCATTCGTCATATAGATTTGATATTTCTGTACTTATCTTAAAACAACTTTTGGAATATTGAATTTTTTTCACATCATAGGTATGATTTCCAAGTTCTTTGTTATCATTTCTGTCAAGCAATGTCATGTTGCCAATTCTATATAAAAATTGCTCATATTGTTCATCAGAAAAGCTGTCCCAGCCATCATCGGGGTGTTCAGGTAAAATATGCTCAATATTGTAAATATCAGCATTTGGGTCAAAAACATTCTGAGAAATATGGTTTTCTAGCTTAAATAATATATAACGTAAAACCTTTTTGTTTCTTGTTTGAGTAGTACGGAGTTCTTTGTGTGCAAAGGCATATTCAAAGGCATCATCATTAGGGTAAATAGCTTTTAAGCTACTTAAAACATCGTTGATGGATTTGAATTTTTGAGATGAGACCTTTTCAGCTACAGTATTATAAATCCTTTCTTGGTCACTAGCTGAGTTGTTGCATATAACGTTATAGCGAAAAGAGATTACGGAGGCGGCTTTGAGCATTAGCTCAAAGTCATCTTGTCCAAAATTTTGATAAATAGCCATTAAAAGAGGATAGATTTGCCTAACACTAAACATTCTAAGCTCTCCTATGTAAGTTTTTATATTAGGATTGGACCATAAATTATCTTCTGGTTCAGATAAAGCTGCATAGATACCAACATCCTCTTCCATTTCTCTTAATAACTTAAATACTTCAGCTCTAGTTTTAATACTATTTCTTATAGTTTTAAATAATTCAGTATGTCTTGCGAAGGATTTTCTACTGTTCCAGTGTGCTCTAAGAAAGTTAGGGAAATCATCTCCACCTAATTGAGAAACTAATTCTTCCCATTTACTTTCTATTTGAGAGATTTCATTATTTTCTTTAGACTCTTTGTAAATGACAGAAAAAAGATAATTTTTGAGAAGGTCGGTAGCTGATAATTTTACGCCTCTTGCATTTAAGGTTTCAAAAACTTTATATGCATTAAGCTCATCTGTAACTGTTATTACTGTGAAAAATAATTTATCACTTAATTTATCAATAAAAGCAGCTAACTCAGCTCCATTAAGTTTAGCTCCATAATTATCCCAAGTTTTTTTTTCAAACCATTTAAAAGCTTCACGGAGTAAGCGATTACTAGAGCTGAGATTGCGCTTCGGAATATCCGTAAGACTGACAATACAGCTTTGATAAAAATGATCATTATTTCTATTTAAAGTTAATTTAGATTTAGATAAAAGACTTACTGGGTCTAAGTAGCCAATAAAACTATTACGTAATTGTTCTTGACGTAATTTGTTGTTTTCAGGGTCCACGCCTTCTTCAATCAATCTTTCAAAGTTTTTTAAAACAGCTAGGGCAAGGATGCTAAGTGTAGTTAATCTTTGTTGACCATCAACAATATCAAAATTTTTACTATCTTTGGATCTTAGAACTAGATAACCCATATAGTGCGCATCTTCATCCTCACGTATTAAGTTATTAATATCAAGCCATAAATCATCCCACTCTTCATTACTCCAACTATAATCACGTTGAAAATGAGGTACATTATACGTTTGTCCATTACCAATTAATTGACGATAAGTAAGATTCGCTGTATTGAAATTGCTGGCAGACATAGTGACTAGTCCTCATTATAAGCTGACAAACTGCTAAAATCATAGACCGTGAACTTACTCGCTACTGAAATAGCTGGAATTAAATTAAAGAACCCGATAATGCCAGCTTCTGGCTGTTTTGGCTTTGGTAGAGAGTATGCTAAGTTTTATGATCTCTCTGTTTTAGGTGGCATCGCGATTAAAGCTACTAGCTGGGAGCCGCGTACTGGAAACTGGACTCCGAGGGTAGCTGAAACACCTGGGGGTATGCTTAATTCTATAGGACTGCAAAATCCTGGCGTGGAGAAAGTTGTAGCTGAAGAATTGGCTTTTTTAGCTCAGTATGATACAGCGATTTTCGCTAATGTCGCTGGCAGTTCTATCGAAGATTATGTAAGTACCTGTGTGAAATTAAGTCAGGTAAAGAATGTCTCTGCTATAGAGCTTAATGTCTCCTGTCCTAATGTGCATAATGGTATACAGTTTGGCTCTAATGAAGAATCTTTAGAAGTCTTAACGAGAGAGGTGAAGAAGGTGATAAGTATTCCGCTTTTCGTTAAGCTTTCACCTAATGTGACTAGTATAGTGTCTATGGCTAAAGCTGCTCAGAGAGCTGGAGCTGACGGTCTATCGCTGATTAACACTCTTTTAGGTATGCGTATAGACTTAAAAACTCGCAAGCCTATTTTAGCAAGAGGCAGTGGGGGGCTCTCTGGACCTGCGATTAAACCTGTCGCTATTCGTATGATTTATGAAGTGGCTAGTGAAGTGAATTTACCTATTATCGGGATGGGTGGGATTCAGTCTGTGGACGATGCTTTAGAGTTTTTTTTCGCTGGAGCTTCAGCCTTAGCAGTGGGTACCGCTAATTTTATAGATCCCTTTGCTTGCCCTGAGCTGATAAAAGCCTTAGAGAACCATTTAGAGAGTGGAGGAATTAAATCACTAAAAGAAATTATTGGAGCTGCCTTAAATCATGCTAGAAGCGTTCATTAAGGCAATCACAGCTAAACTCCAGTCTAATACTGCTTTAGAGGCAGTATTGATTTATGGTTCTCAAGCTAATAAAACTGCTAAAGCAACTAGTGATATAGATATAGCTTACTTAACTGATTATAAAAAGCCTTTAAATATTTTAGATGTCTCAAGCTCACTATCCGAGATAGAGATACTACCAGATATAGATCTCTGCTGCTTGAATACAGCGAATACCATACTCTCTATGGAAATTCTCAAAAATCACCAAATCGTTTTTATTAATTCCTCTCTAGCTTATGAGTTATGGAAAATCAAAACTGTGAATTTATATCATGATCTACAAATCACGAATAGAGAGCTTTATAAGAATTTGGGAAGATAAATAAACTATGAAACTAAACCAAGACTTAATCAGGCAAAAAATCGGCAATATTCAAAACTGCTTGAATAGTATTAAAAACTATACGAATAACTTAGATAGCTCTAGCCTCGCAGATTTCAAAACTCAAGATGCTGTAGTCATTAATCTAGAGCGTGCGATACAAGCTTCTATAGATATAGCAACTCATATTATCTCAGTAAATCAGCTTGGTAGCACAAATTCAATGAAAGATAGCTTTGTATTACTGGCTAAAAACAATATTATAAGCAATGAGCTTTCACAAAAATTAATCAAGATGGTAGGTTTTCGTAATATTGCAGTACATGCCTATGATAATCTAGAGATGTCTATATTAGAGAGCATTTTAAATAATCATCTTCAAGATTTTGAAAATTTTTATATTGAGGTATTGAAAAACATATAGTAATTTAGTTTTAAAATAAATATCATGTCTAAACTCAGCCCAGAAGCCTTAAATAAATTAATAGTCGCATTAGATTTTTCTTCTAAAGAGGAAACTTTTAAATTTCTGAAACGCTGTAATGACGAAAGCTTCAGACCTGCGATGGTTAAAATCGGCATGGAGCTGTTTTATAGTGAGGGACCAGAGCTGGTTCGTGAATTTAGATCTGAAAATTCATGATATTCCTAATACCACTGCATCAGCCTTAAAAGCTATAGCTAAGTTAAATGTAGATATTACTAATATTCATGCCTTTGCGGGTAAGACTGTTATGAAAGCTGCTGCTGAGGCGATAAAAGAAGTTTCACCTAAAACTAAATTAATAGCTGTCACCATACTTACTAGTATGTCTCAGGATATGCTCAGGGATGATCTTTTAATTAATACTACTGTGGAAGAATATGTTCTGAACTTAGCTCTAAATTCTAAAGAGTCTGGCTTGGATGGAGTCGTGTCTTCGGCTCATGAAGCTAATTTAATTAAAAAGCAGTGTGGAAATAATTTTTTAACAGTCTGCCCAGGTATTAGATTCGCTGATACTAATAGTGATGATCAGCAGCGTATTATGACTCCAGAGAAGGCGATAGCAAGTGGGGCTGATTATATAGTTATGGGACGTGCGATTACTAAAGCATTATAATTATTCGAGATGAAAAAATACTTACCTCTATATTTTTTTCTATCACTTAGCCTATTTCTTGGCTTCGCTTATTATACTTTTACGCTTTTTGGTTCAGCTGAAAGTCCTAAAAAAATCGACTTAGGCGAAAAGATTTCGAATAAACCCTTAGATAAAATCACTGAAAATCCTAATCTCTCTTCTCAAGATAAATTAAAGAAGCTGATTAAAACTAAATTTAAGTCTAGTTTACTTGAAAATCGCAGAAAATATTTAATATCGAGGATGGCGAATTCTCTAGGGGAGCCGATGATAGCTTATATCTACTCTTATGATGTAGACTATAACTATCTTCCACGTTTTTCTAAAAAAATATTACTCGATTATGCTGCTAAGGTAGGTGATGAGTCTGCGATAGTAAATACTTTAGAGAAATTAATAGAAGTATTACCGAATGAGCCAGAGTTTAAATATATGCTGGCGAAGTCGTATCTTAGACAGAGTTTGAAAGAGAATGCGACTAAGCTTTTTACAGAAGTCCAGAATAAATATCCTGATTCAGAGTACGCTCTAGGTGCTGATTATTATTTAGCTAATTTAAGTGAAGATCCTGAAATTAGGAATGAAAAATTAGTTAAATATATACAGAAGTCACCAAATGGTAATCTTGCAGTACTGGCTGTAGAACAGATGGCAGGTATAGAGGCTTTAAAGCAGTATAGAAATGATATAGCCCTGGTCTACTATCATTTAGAGAATTATGAAAAAGCTATAGAGTATTTTGATTCTAGTGCTGCAGATTTCACTGATAAATTTTATTTGCCTTATGCTAGAACTTTAGCGAAAAACAAGCAGTATGATTTAGCTAAAGCCTTTTTAATAGATAAGCTGAAACTGACAGAGTCTCTTGCTGTATCACAGCAGCTTTTAGAGGCTTTGAAAACTTTAGATGAATCTACGAACCTTTTACCTGGTTTTAAAGAAATTTATGCTGTGGCGAAAGCTAATCAGGATGAATTACTCTGGTCTATCGCAGAGGTGACTAAGCTTAAGACTGACTATGAGGAGCTGTTTCAGAAATACCCAGACAGTAATTATGCTGCTGAAAGCATGGCTAGAGTTTTTTGGCTCGATTATAAGCGTAAAGCCTATCATTTAGCAGAGAAAACCTATCAAGAACACTGGCAAAAATTCCCCAATGCTAAGTCACATTCTTTTGTAGCGTTTTGGATGGGGAAAATTCATTTAGAGAGAAACAGTAATGACGAGGCTCGCCGTGTTTTTAATAATTTAATCGCCGCACACCCACTTGATTATTATGCTTTTAGAGCTAAAGATATATTAGATACGAATAAACTTAGTAAAGAGAAATGGTATTTACTCCCAAGTAAATCTTCTATAGTACATCTTAGCTCTTGGAAAATGCCAGAACTGTTTACGGAAGCTAAGTTAAGAGAGCAGTATGGTAATGAAATGGCTGAGCTCTATATTACGAAAAGCTTTGATCATATAGAGTCTGAAGCTTTAAGACATCCTGAAACCTTTGATAAGAAATTTTTAGCTGGAGCAAGTTCCCTTGCTGGTGATACTTTGAAGTCGATTACTCTAGCTCAAGAGCTAGTAAAAGATCTTAGTGATTTAAATGACTCTGAGGTACATCAGCTTTATCAGGTCGCTTATCCGTTATTATACGCAGATTTAATTGGTGATAGTCTTCCAGCTGAATCTATTTTAGATCCTTTTATGGTGCACGCTTTAATAAAGCAGGAGTCTACCTATCAGCTAAATACAGTAAGCCCAGTCGGGGCAGTAGGTTTAATGCAAATAATGCCTTTTACAGCTAATGATGTGGCTAGAGTTTTAAAATTACCGAAGCCTAATCCAGAAGATCTTTTCAAGCCCGAGCTTAATATTAAGTTGGGGGTTCAGTTTATGGAAGAAGTATTTAGGAAATTTAATAGAAATATAATTTATTCGGTAGCTTCTTATAATGCTGGCCCACAGAGAGTTTCGACTTGGTCTCTTTCCCCAAATGCAGCAGATCCTGATTTATTTGTCGAAGAGATTCCTTTTAGTGAGACGAAAAATTATGTTAAAAGGGTTTTAACTAATTACTGGATTTATCGGGCTTTATACATTTAAGGATCAGCTGGAAAATGTTTAGAATAGCACTTTGCTGAAAAATATTTCTCCACAATTTTCAGTAAACAATGAATGGACAAAGACTTGTCCTCATTGCCAAAAAGCAGCTTAATTACTAAAACAATAAATCCTCAAGCCTAGCTCCCCGAGATCCTTTCAAATAGATTATTCTATAAGGCTCTTGAGGAGCTAGATTTGTATTTGAAGATGTTTGAGAAGTAGTAGCTGTTAGAGCTTCTAATTCTTTATAAGTAATATTTTCTAAGCTTCTATCAGCATCTATTCTGAGATTCAGTTCTTTTAAAAACTGCTCTAGTCTGAGTTCATGTGAGATATTTCTAAAATCAAGTAGCTTAGATTTAGGATTATCTGAGCAGAGTTCCTGAATTTCATTTACTGATTTCTCTATTAACTCTGGCTTATTTTCTAGAATTTCACCGATTATTATTAAAATTTCGTGATCTATAAATTTATCTAAAACACCTCTAACACTGAGCAAGAGTGATTCAGGGCTAGCATTATAAGCGTCATTAATGTAGATATTATTATGCTTGTCTTTATAGATACTGCCTCTGCCTCCTAGTGCTTGATAATTCAGTAATCCTGATTGGGTTTGATAAAAATCTAAGCCTAATATTTTAGCTGCTTCATAGACGGAATTTGCGTCACTGATTATGCCTTGGTTCGTGATTACATTTAATTTAAATTTTTCTTCTGAGGTAAATTTTAGGATTTTTTGTACGCTGATAGGCTGACTGGTATTAGGATTTATAAAATCATTTTTCTCTAGATCACTGTATAGATTTTCATCAATGATAAAACTAGCGGGTTGGATTTTCTGTTTACTTAAATTTAGAAATTTCTCTGAAGGGTTTTTATTAGAAGAATTACCTGAAGTGAAATCAGAAAATTCATAATCTTGAATATGGTTTATGATCTCCATCTTCGCTTTTTTAATATTTTCTTTAGAGCCAAGAATCTCTATATGAGCACTCCCGATGCAGGTAATAACACAGATATTAGGTTTAGCTATTTTACTGAGTAAGTCTATCTGTCCAAGTCCTCGCATACCCATTTCTAAAATTAAAATTTCGGTATCTTCTGGCATGGCTAAAATGGTCTTAGGCACGCCGATTTCATTATTAAAATTAGCGTCACTGTAATGAATTTTAAAATGGTCTTTTAGAACGGCAGCTAGCATTTCTTTAG